>CAJXVR010000338.1 GCA_913061285.1 uncultured Verrucomicrobiota bacterium
GATCTACACTAGATCGCTCGTCGGCAGCGTCAGATGTGTATAAGAGACAGGCTAACTACTGTCCTCTCGCTTTCCTGGAAGCCTCGGGACGGAACTTCACCCCCGACAAACTACCGTCTGGGATCGCCCGAGAACTAGAGACTCACTGTGATGAAGCCCTTCGCGCTACCGTGGCAATCCTTCAGCCCAAGTGGATCATTGGAGTCGGAGCCTTCGCCAAAAAACGGGCTCATTCAGCTTTGGACGCCTCGGATCTCTCTATCGGACAAATCCTCCACCCTAGCCCTGCCAGCCCGGCCGCCAATCGCGGGTGGGCTGAACAAGCCACAAAGCAACTCACCGCACTCGGACTCTGGTAGGCCCGGCCGCCACTATTCCCCAAATCCTATGCAGCCCCAAAACGGCTCGCTCTACTGAGCCCAAATTGAGATCCTAATGTTGTCAGAATAATCTCCAGCTGCTTGATTGTCGTCTGGAGAAAGCCTGATCGAAAGACTATGGGGCCGCCCAGATAAGGCAGTAGCAGAAAACCCTGAGTTCAGGAGCGATTCACCGCCGGAGGCCAAAGGAAGGACTAAGCCATCAACGCTTAAGGTGTAGGGAATTCGAAACCCATTGTGATGACTCAGATAGCCCCCACCATCAGACGAAAACCCCATATTATACCCCACATTACTCCTCACGACACACTCAATAGACCGTGTCACCTCTTGGTCGATCAAACCAAAATCCAAGGTCGCTATACTTGTTCCAGTAACAAAGGTCCCTCCATTGTTAACCAAGGATAAATCCGTGCTCACCGAAATCTCCCGTTGCAAACTTACCAACTGAGATTCAACCTCGACACAATTGTCGATGGTTCCTGAAAACAGGCGTAGAACAAACGAATCCGAGTAGTTCCCGGGTGGCAACCACACCTGATTCGCCATACGAACGGTAAACTCCAACACATGTTGCACATCACCACTCCCAAAACGCCCTATCAAGACTTCTCCAGCTCGCACATCCGGAAAATCCCTCAAGGGAATTGAGCTCGTAGGCGTTCGATAGAACTGATAGGCGAGCTCCGAAGAACCCGAACTCAATCGACGCGCATCCACTCCTCCTCCGGGCACTGAAAAACTTAAGAAGTAACTCCCTGATTGACTTGTTTCATTAACGACACGTACGGTCATTGCATAGCTAATATTGTTCGAGCCATGAGGTGTTCCGGAGCTTAAGTTCACTACCGAATCCACAACCAAACGAGGCACGATCGCATTGCCTTCGTATCCCCATTCAAAAAGCAGTAATCCCATGCAAACGTATCGAGCGACCCGTCCCCTCTCCCATCGAAAACACCCGGTCCAGCTAATCATCCCCATAATTCTTCTCTCCATTTGTTCTAACTTCTAGAGTTCCAAGTTCCACCGAGCCTTCCGAATCCTGAGGAATACGAAAGATCACCGGCATCAATGTCTCGTCAAACCATCGAAGCTCATACTCTCCAGAACCTAATCCATCGATCATAAGAACCCCTTCGCGCGTCGTAAAAACAGTTTGTGGATCCCACCCTGTCTCAGTTAGATGATGCACCTCACCTGCCTCAAGTGAGATTGGCGACCCTCCATCATCAATCAATCTCCCTCGAGCAAACACCGTCGGTTCACTCCCAATAGTGAAATGGCTCCCACTGCGATAGGTAGAATTCAAGAGATACTTCCCTGGCCCAAGATCGTAGCCAAATGCGAGCTCGTCCGGAGCGTCGACATGGACTGTCTTGGGATAGTAAGATTGAACCTCTGAAATAACGGCAGGGCCCCACCGATCAAGGCGTGCCTCTGGTCCCTGCCCTAGATCGTTGATCCCGATAGGAATTCCTCGTAGAGAATCGTGACCGGTTACGACCGCAAAGCTATCGTTGATTGGTCGAGAAATCCCCCAGTGACCGCCAGCAAAGGCGAGACTCGACCCCAGCTGGAATCGACTCACGGATGTCAATTGCCCTTCCCGCGTCGCAAAAGACTGTCCCGCATCAAAGTCGAATCGCGAACTCGTATAACCTGCCCGTAAGTCCCCTTGCCACGGCCCTCCGTCGAACTGCTTCAAGTCGGCATTTCCTCTCCACGATCTTAGTTGCCTGCTCGGCTGGTAACTATACTGCAAGTCTCGCGCATTCGCGACGGTATCGAGGCCAGCAGCCATACGATGCCTCTGCCCAGCTCCAAAGGACCATTCAAAACGCAGCGATGCACCAAAGACTGTTTCTCGACCACTCCCATGTTGAAAACTTAGGTTGAGACGGCTGGAAAATCGCCGTGAGAATCGCCTCGAGACTGAGGCTCTGGCCGAGACACTGTCAGGAGAGCCACTCCCACGATGTTGGTAGCCAGCTCCGAAACTCGATCCGATCCCCCAAGGAAGCTGCCGGCTATGAGTCACTCGATAATCGAGAACCGGGCGCCCTCCCGCAGGAGAGTCAATCCCCCGAAACTCCGGGCTATAGTGGTAAAGATCGGTTCTCCATTGACCTTGTCGCTTCGACTTTAAACCGTGCCCAGCATATCGAATATAGCTCAAACCGACCGCATAGCCGATCCCTCCTAATCGGGACACGCTGGAACTGAGTTCCCCTCGAAAGCTTCCCAGTTTCGTTGCCCATATCGCCTTAGCACCTGCCTGGGCCACGTCTCGCGACGCCTGAAAATTCCAATCACTGGTAAGCACATCCGATCGTCCCTGACGGTAAAAGCCACTGACAATCGGTTGCCCCCACTCATACCCATCCTTAAGGACGCCAGAGTTGGGCCGCACCCCCATCCCCAGGTAATAATCAGTCTCATCAGCAGCAAGCAGGGACTGATCAAACGAGAAACTGAGATCGACCTGTTTCTCAACACCATACTTGTCTCTTACCACCATCAAGACATCCGTGCTACCAGCGGCCAGCTGAAGATCTTCAATGCGGTATGGACCCGGTGATAATTGAAGACGACGAAGACGAACCCCATTTACAAAAATCTCGACTTCGGAATCATGTTCTATGAACAACTCCGACTGGGCTCTTGGCCGTGGTTGGTGGAAGGGCTGCAAGCGATTCTCTCGCTCGACGGAGACCCCGAACATGGACACGGATTCCTGAAAGGATACCGGAGAGGAACGCAAGTCTCCGAAAGCATATCTGACCCGTTTGCTTGGTAGATCTCGAATCAAGCGGGTGTATTGCCGCTCCCATGAAGCATCACTGTTCCAATCAAGCACCCCAGCGAACTCAAAGGCCCAATCTCGAACCTTGATCACTTGCTCCAAACCCAATAATGGAATCTGAAGGCCTTCATTCCGATCACCACCGGTACGAGCTTCGCCCAACATTCTGACATTCAGATAGCCACTCAAATCGCTAGGCCCCAAGCTCGGGATGCTTTCATCAACGATCACCCCCCCTCCAAGAGACACCGTTCGTGTCCTCAAGAGCCGAGGAGGGACCTGCACCGTGACCTCAAGCGACTGCTCATCGAACGCTGCCTCCAAACCCTCCAAATTTAGTGCTTGTAAAGGGAGGTAATTGTCCGACTGAACTCGCTTCATGAGTGTTCCGAAGCGATCCTCCGTAAGAAGTTCATTCAAGAACTCTTCCAAGCCGGACCAAAGCAAACGAACTTCACCGCTCTGAGGGGCAATCATTGCCTCACACTCGATATAGTGAATCTGGCCGATAACGACAGGAATCAGCATTTCGATCTCTTGTTGACGATCAGCGTCAGCCTCAAGCGGATAGGAACTTAAACCCAAGACACCCATAAAGAGGCAGGCAATCGAACGATTCATCCGGGCCAGCACAAAAAAGCGGCGCACGATCGTATCCCCTTAAGAATTCGGGCAAGAACACGCCGTACGCCTTCGCACCTCCCGGGCACAGAATACTATTTCCGATAGTCGAAATGAGCGCTCGGGTCACCGACTGGAAGCCCAGACGGCCACGGCAACCGAATCCGACGGGTTGCCCCGGCAAGAAGATTTTCGCCATGAATTCCAGAGATTTGATCCGTGGAGAGCTTGACCGTTTCGCCCTGACAGGAGAGCTCAACCGAAAGCTCCCTTAAAATGGCATGCCGGGTGCCTCTATTGCCAATATCGAGCAACAATCCCTCTTGGGAATTGCTGTTCACTTTCTCAGCCTTCAAGACAATCTTCTCTTTCGCCCCTTTGGGCTGGACATAAACGGCAGCAAGATATCGAATCGCCACATTTAAGTTCACGCCTCCGCTTGCACCCTTATTCAAGCGAACAGGAAGCTGTTCAGCGACAAGCCGAAATGCCATCTCTTTTTCGATCGGAGCCTTACCAATCCATTTGATCCGAACGGTCTGGCTCTTTTGAGGATGAAGAGCAAACTGGGGTGGAAAAACCATGAATTGCTCATCAGCTCGCTCATTGATCTCCACACCATCTGGACTCATCGATCGTGTCAAAAAATGGATATCCACCGCCAAGGTATCATTGCTATCGTTGTTCACGACAAACACTCCGGAAGCCGCTTTGCCCTGAGGCGCCAAAGTCATCTTCATTGGCGTCAATTTAAACGCTTGAGCAATATGAAAACCGCCTCCTTGAACCACCATGGCAATAATCAACAACCGCCACAGGTGAACAAAGGAACCAGAAAGTCTCAGTGGAAAAGTATTCATGATTAGTAAGAAATAAGTTTTTCGATCAGGGAATTTTTTCTGTTGGGGACTGCAGAATTGCCGAGGGAGCTACTCTTGCGATCAGACGCAAGCAAGAGCCAAAATTGATAGACTCCCCCGGCTTATCTCGCTACTTCGCAGCAATCGTGAAAGTCAGATCATCGGTATAAGTATCAGTCGCGAGATTGCTTGACGTTCCATCATAAGTGATAAGAACAGTCTTCGCATCACCGTCGGCAGATGACTTGGCTAACACATCCGTCACAGTGGCAAGCCCGGCGGTAAAACTCACACCGGTGCCACCATAAGAAAGCGAGTAGGCGAGCGTTTCCGATGCATTTTGACCAACAAGAACCCCTGAGTTAGCTACGTTTGCAACCCCATTTACCGAGCTCAAGGTGACCGTGTAACCGTCGGCGTCATTGCATTTTTCAACGACCGTACCAATCGAAACGGAAGACACATTCGAAGAAGGTGTCAACGTGATTGCCCCCGCTGCCGCATTAACCGAAAGTTCAAGAATAACCGGCACAGAACCGGACAGTCCAAGATTCCCGCTCGTCGCCCCCATCACACTGGTCGCAGAGGCTGCCACCAGTGAGCAGATAGCGACAATAATCCAACGCGTTTTCATTAGTTTGATGTTTTTCATTCGTTTGATGTTTTTTAGTTTGATGTCCTTATTACTTCTCACAGCTATCCATCCTTGACTCAGAAAGGAACCCTTTCTCAGCCATGTCCGCTGCGATGCCATCCCCCTCTGCAATCCCAATGCCAAATCTCAAAGGTGGATCTAAAAACACGGCGCTGCGAACTTGAGCTTGTCATCATACCCTCCAGTTGCATGAACGCTCGTAGCACCCTCACAGCAGAAGTGAAACCATGCAAAAGCCGACATTACCCCCTGAAAATGAAGGAGTTACACGGAGGCAAATTCACAGCGTATCGGCACCCGATTCCTGGTCACACGGATTCTTCAGGATGTTTAGGGCGACCACCAAAATCTCAAAATAGAAATCCGCCGCAACCCACCCCAAATCAAACACTAAGCCTCATAGCGCTACTAGAAACTCTAGTAGCGCGCTAATAGAGTTTCTAGTAGCGCTCCAAATCCGTACGTTCGAAGCTGAGAGATACCGCTTTAGTATTCTCTCAAGAGCCAGTTTGTTCCTGCCTTTCACAGCAGGACGCCCGGGAAAAACCTTGCATTCCTAGCCCTCTAGGTTAGGCCCTTTGAACGTGGAATCTGACGAGAAAATTCAATCGAGGCATCCAAATGATTGCCGTTTTTGTTTGGATGAGATCCCAAGCGAAACACACCCTCTTGTTGATTCGCCTTTTCGATCAACGCCTTCACTCTTGCCCCTCATAGAGTTCTGGGAAAAACGGGCGAGAGAGAACGATCCTTCTAGTCCAAGTGCGATGATCCGAGACATCGAGCAAGCCCCCGAACTCAAGGATCCAATCAAGGATCATCGAGTTCTAGAGGCGCATGCGGATCTCGTTCGGAGCTTGGCTTCCGCTCTTTTCCCCGAAGCCACCTGGGCTACGGACTTCCGGGCAATCGTGGGCATGTTCAACATCACGCCGATCATCGCAACCCCATCCTATCTTCGTCTCGTCCCGGATTCTGCATCCATCCCACAGGCCAACGTGGACTCAAAGCTAGAACGGAAACTCAAGCAGCTCTTCGCCTATAGCCTCATACTGAGTCGTCTCTACGACCTCGAAATCGAAGTGGACTACCCTATTGTCAGAAAAACGAACGACCCCAATACGGGATTCCCCATTTATCTTCTGGTCGAAGTCGACGCACAGTTTGTCCAAGTCCATTTTCGAGGCAAATCCAAACCTACGTTGAGCGAAGACGAGCGGGAGAAAATTCGCAGGAATCCTGCAGATCTCGACCTACTAGCCCGGCTGCTTCCCCCGGAACACTTCGAGTTCGTCGGATTCATCGGAATTCACGCCCTCAACGTCACCGACACGCAACTCCTGTCCGAGATCAACCGACAACTCATCGAAACTCGATCAATCGTGTGTCCCCAGACAATCACTGAAATCGAGGAAAAGCTGCGATCCCTCTTTGGTTTTCCAGATCTCCGACTAGGACTCCTCGCCTTTCAGGGGGACGAATTGATGCGATTGAACGCTTCAGACGAGATCACGAGTCAGTGTATCGTAGGAGACTCTCAGCATTATTCACCGGAAGCCTACAGTGGTTCCGCTCATGAAGAGGCGAGTAACGCGAGGAAGACGATCATCGTTGACGATCTTCCCCATAGAGCATCCATTACTGCGATCGAGCAAGCTCTAGTAACAAACGATATTCGAAACCTGGTGGTCGCTCCTTTGATTTCCGGCGACGAGGTCATCGGTCTACTCGAGCTCACCTCGCCCCGTCTTGGCGTGATGAACCCGATGAACACGATGAAGATCCGGGAACTACTTCCCCTCTTCACATCCGCCGTCCAGCGCAGCCTCGCCGATTTCCAGACCAAGATCGACGGCGTCATCAAGCGCCAATGCACAGTGATCCATCCGTCTGTCGAGTGGCGTTTCCGTCAGGCCGCCGCCGCGTTTTTGCAACAACGCACGCCCGAGGTCTTTGGACAGCACGCAATCGCTTTTAAGAACGTCTACCCGATGTACGGCGCCTCCGACATCCGGAATTCTTCACGCATTCGAAACCGATCCATATCCGACGATCTCGCTCATGAGCTTCGAACGGTTTCCGAAATCTTAGGTCGCGTCGCCAGTAAGGAGTCGATTCCCATATTGGCCCAAGCGACTGCCACCTGCGAAGAGTTCCTTTTGCTGACCAAAAAAGAGATCCGAGCGAGCGATGAGTATCGCATCACAGAGTTTCTGCAAACCGAAATCCGAGAACTTCTCCAGGTTCTCGCAGACCGGGAACCGTCGCTAAAGGGAGCCATCGACGCTCATTTCTCACAACTCGACCCTCAGCACGATACCTACTTCAAGACGCGCAAAGCCTACATGGACAGTGTCGCCCAATTAAACGCTGCCTTTGGGAATATTCTCGATGAATCGCAAGAAGCGGCTCAGAGGATTTACCCGCATTACTTTGAAAAACACAGTACCGACGGTGTTGATTTCACTCTCTATATCGGGGATTCCCTTTGTCGTGATCGAGCCTTCCATCCTCTCTATCTGGACAATCTTAGACTCTGGCAGCTGATTCTCATGTGTGACCTTGCCTGCGCAAATCAACTTCTGAAAAAGGAGCTTCCGATCCCTTTGGAAACGACCCACTTGATTGCTGTCCAGGATCATCCCGTTTCCATCCGCTTTCGATTTGACGAACGCCAGTTCGACGTCGACGGGGCTTACAATGCTCGCTATGAAATCATGAAGAAGCGCATCGACAAAGCGATGATCAAAGGGCGCTCGGAGCGCTTAACGCAACCGGACAAGATCGCAATCGTCTATTCCAACACCAAGGAAGCAACGAAGTATCGCAAGCACCTCAATTATCTCCAAAACGCTGGCTACTTAATTCCTGGCTTTGAAGATCTCCAGGTAGAAGATTTACAAGGCGTCGAAGGGCTCAAAGCGATGCGAGTCACGGTCAACTTAGATCGCGCACCTCGGGAACTGCCGAAATCACAAGCGGAGAATCAGGAGTCACAAGCACCGACCGTCTGGTAGTCCTTCAACGAACCTCGAAGCGGAAGTATTAATGAGATTGGTTTGGATCTTCCTAGGGCTGGGGGTGCTCTTCCTAATACCCTTCCTCATTTGGGGAGAATCCTGGCAGTGGACTCCAGAAGCGACCATCACTTGGCTCAAGAGCTACGGAAACTGGGCCTGGGCGATCGCCCTAGGGCTCCTGGCCGCAGATCTATTCCTTCCCCTTCCTGCAACAGCGATTATGGCAGCGTTAGGATTCGTTTATGGACCGCTTCTCGGAGGCATTATTGGAGCCTGCGGCTCGATGGCATCAGGCTGCCTCGCCTATGGCTGTCTCTTATACACATCTGACGCTGCCGACGA
>CAJXVR010000339.1 GCA_913061285.1 uncultured Verrucomicrobiota bacterium
TCTACACTAGATCGCTCGTCGGCAGCGTCAGATGTGTATAAGAGACAGAACAAAGTGCCTTCGAGACCAGAACGCTTCACTCATAGTTAGAATCCTAGACTGTCCCCGTTTCTAGCGTCGACCACAAACCGCTCAATCCCTCCTCAATTCAAGCGAAGTGCTTTGAGGCAGGCAATCGTTTCCTTCGCATCAAAGGAAAATCGACCTAAAAAGGAGCGATGTCGCCGCCTGTGACCAACCCCGGTATTGAGGTCGAAATCCGAAGAGATGAATCGTCCCTTCGCCATAGTTGGCCTTGAGCCACGCATGCCGTCCCGCAATCACTTCAGGTTGCTTCATCCAGCCAGAAAGCAAGACCGGTGTCCGCGAATAATTGAGCACCGCTTCGACGTTCTTTTTAACTGGGTCACTGCCTTTTCGAAGTCCTCCGGAATCAATTCGCCACGCACTTGAGCGCGAAAAGAAGACGGCAAGACTCGGGGGCAATCCAAGCGTTAAGCTCTTTTGCCCCAGCGATGGCGCGCATCGCACCACACTTCCCGGACACGAAAAGCCGCGGTTCGTCGCTTCGCGCGTCACATCTTTCACGGGTAATCCAAACAACTCAATCGCCCATTGACTGGAGCTCCCAACCGTTACCAGCTTCCCGCCAGCGCGAACAAATTCTTCCACCGCCACTGCGCCCTCAGGCGCGAGCCCTCCGGTAAACTCCTCCGGAACACTCCCAAAGGTTCGTCCATCGTTGAGAGATCGAGCACTCAAGCTGGATACGACCAAGACATCGATAAAGTCAGCCAACCGTCCGGCCCGGATTTGCTCGTTCTTTACCGATACAAAGGGGATCTCAGCGGAGTCAAACGCATAGCGCATCCAGCCCTCGTCCATGCTTCCGGACCAGGGCGAGTAGATTCCGACTCGCGGCAAGGAGCGAATCGCTTTAACCCTGGCTTCCTTCGCGTCCCCTAATTCGGAAACAAATACCCCACTATTCGCCCCTTCTAAAATGAGATAGCTGGCCGCATCCTTCGACGCTCGCCGCGTGAGTCGCGTCCATGCAGAACTCGACCAAATCGAAAACTGATCTTCGGTCTCTGGCCGCCGGTCCCCAGCAAAGCCACGCACCGCCTCGCGCGCCGTTTCCATGCGCCTGGTTTCGATTGTCGGACGCTCCATCACCTCCACCCGTCTCACTCCTAACAACATCGGCAGGGTCCAGCCTGAAACGTCATAAGGAGGCGCGCCTTCAGGATATCGCTGAATCTCGAACAGGTCTTTGACGTGCGCTCCATAAGGTTGATCCCGCCAAATGAGCAAGGAACCAGCAGGATAACGCCGGCCGTCAGCGAGGACCTCCGATTCGATTCGCTCAATTTCCACGCCGGACCGAATTAAAACATCCACGAGCCGACGCACCGCGTCTGGATCACGATTATCGCTCGGGATTAACCACCCCTTCACCCCGTCACGTCGACCTTTGTCGATCGCACGTAGGGCAGCTTCGGAGGCACTTTGAAGCCACGTTTGCGGTTCCCGAGAGAGCGTCCCGATCAAGGATTTCCCAAACTGAAATTGATACTCATTGATATCCTTAAGTCGCCACCAGCCACCGGGCCAAGGCGAGGGAAACTGATTCGACGGTCCGTAATGGGCCTGTCCGACCGGGGACGAAAGTTCATTTCGTTTAAGAAATATTGGCGTCGCAATGTCTACCGAAGCTGCCTCCGTTAACAGGCCTACGATGTTATGCCGCACAGGAACGTTTCGGTTCCCCCCGTTCCACCACATATCGTAAGTCACCCCTGTTGAGATGCCACTGAGACCCGCTCGGGTCAGATCGAACATCGCCCGACCTCCAATCACACCAATGCCCGCAATGATCGCCGGATCAAGGTTTGGATTTAAGGGATCCCTAAAGGGCGGGACAAAGAGGCGTTCCTTTCGAGAGCCTTGTTGGTGCATGTCCCAATACACCTGAGGCCGCCAAACTTGATAGATTTGTTCCGTCACGATGCGTGTCTCATGTTGGGTCAACATGAACCAATCGCGATTGTTGTCATGCCCTGAATACCGCTGATAGAGCTTCAGTAGACTACTCCCCTCGTAGGGTGTCCCAACATTTTGCCGATACCAATGTACAACATGATCCAGCCCATCGGGATTGGTGCAGGGAAAAATGCCCACGACGATTCTATCCCGGGCTGATCGCCAGGGTTCTTCATCCGAGGTCGCCAGTTGAAAGGCAAACCGCATTCCAGCCTCCGTCCCGGCAGCTTCGGTGGAGTGCATCTGCGGGGAGACGAGAAGGATCACTTTGCCATACTCGAGAGCATCCGTGAGTTCAGCCGGTGTTCTATTCCGCGGGTCAGCCACAATCGCCGAGCGACGCTTGATCTGCTCGAGATTCGCCAGGTTTTTAGGGCTCGATATCAGAGAAAGTAAAAACTCACGGCCCTCCGTGGTCGTTCCAATCTTCGTCGTTTCTACCCGAGAACTCTCTTTGGCCAAGAGGCGAAAAAAGCCACTCACCTGCTCCCAATCCGCCAACTCAAAATCCGTTGCTAAGGGACGGCCGAGAAACGATTCGGGCGAGGTCACTTGCTCAGCTAGGACTGTCAGCCCTATACACGCAGCAATCACCGGTCCGAGGATAAAACGAGCTAAAACAGGCATGCCCAATTAATACGCGGGAACCCCACCTCTCGCAAGTGCGCGAAAACTTGGATGAGCGATCAATCCTTTTGGCGTTGACATCTCTTCTGCAATTCACAGGCTTGTGAGCATCAATCCACAGTCCACTCCATGTCAGATCTAAGAATAAAAATGCTTCAACTCGGGGCGTCGTTCAAAACGACAGCAACACTGCTTGCCACCTTGCCTCTGCTCTGGGCCGCAAGCCCACTGATCGCAGAAGGAACGGATGAAGCATCTCTTTCAGGAACCGTCACCTACCGGGCGGATCCCGATTCTCCGTGGCGTTTTCAACGCTACTACGTGGCGGATCAAAGCACTGGAGCACTCGCTGAAGCAGTGGTTTCCCTTAAGCCGACTCAGACGATTGAAATCCCTCCCAACGACACCCCTGCGAACGTACTCGTCGACCAGGAAAACTTTCAATTCATCCCAGAGACCATTGCCGTCCGCACCGGCGATCGCGTCCGTTTTACCAACAGCGACGAAACGCTTCACAACGTCATGCTCAGCCATCCCGCAGATGCCTTCAACGTGAATCTCGGGAAGGATGAAATCTACGAGCACCAATTCAAAAGCTCCGTTGAGACCTTCCGCCCCCATCGATTGGGATGTGTCTACCATGGCTCCATGCGGGCTTGGGTCTTTGTCTATGACCACCCCTTCTTTGCCCTCACCGGAAGAGATGGCTCCTTTCAATTCAAGAATGTCCCTCCGGGCGAGTACCAACTCGAAATCCATCACGCGGCCGGACGACTTGTTTGGAATGAAACCATCAAAGTCAGTGCCAAAGATGCCTTAATTAAGAACATCAGACTAACCCCTAAGAACATCAAGAAGCGAAGCCCTAGGAAATAGGCATACCCGATCTCAGTCGGCTCTAACCAACGCTTGAAGCATCCGGGCAAATCGGTGTTACAGATTCGGCAAGCCAACAATCAGCAATCGAAGACCCAATGAAGAGCACTCACCCCATCACTCGAAGGCACGCACTCAAAACAGCCTCAAAGGCTCTGGCAGCAGCTACTTCCGCTAGCACCCTCTCCACCTGGGCCCTTCCGGATCTCCTGCCCAACGAACGCCTTGTTCCCTTCGAAGGCATGCCGCGAACGGGCACCAACCGACTTGACTGGGAATCGCTCAACGAGTGGATCACTCCATCGGATCAAGTCTTCAATGTCCAACATTACGGCATCCCGGAGGTTGATCCAAAAACGTTTAGTCTCGAGGTCTCCGGGCTGGTGAAACAACCCATAAAACTCAGTCTCGCCGAATTGCAAGAACGGCAGAAACGAGAGGCACTCATGACGCTCGAGTGTTCCGGAAATGGGTCATCCAAAGGATTCATGAATGCGGTTTACAACGGCCGATGGCAGGGGACAGACCTCCGTTCGTTGCTCTCGGAATGCGAACTCCTCCCCAGCGCAAAAGAGATCGTCTTCTTCGGAGCCGATACGAAGGAGGAAACGCTAAGAGAAGGCTCTCGACGTGAACTAAAGGTGACGGTCCCCTTCGGTCGCAGCATGTCCCTCGCCGCGATCGAAGAAACGGATCCTCTTTTGAGCTACGCTCGCAACGGATCCCCGCTAGAGACAAGGAATGGCGCACCCTTGCGTCTCATCGTTCCGGGTTGGTATGGGGTAGCAAATGTCAAATGGCTCACCCGGATTGATGTCCGTTCAGACCGCTACATGGGACGTTACATGGCTCGCGACTATGTCTCGGTTCGAGGCGAACGCCAAGGAGACGAGGTAGTCTATGTGGAGTCCTCGGTGACCAAGATTCGATTGAAGTCGATCATTGCAAGGGTTCACCGTCGACCGAGTAGCAAGGGAAGAATCCCCCTCCGAGCTATGGGAGCGGCGTGGGGCGATGGCACCGAGATCACTCGCGTTGAAGTGCGTGTCGATGAGGGTCCATGGCTACCGGCCCAAATCGACGCTGAACCAAAGTCACAATTCTCATGGCGATTTTTCTCCATCGATCTCGGATCCCTCTCCCCCGGAAAACACACCCTTGTCTCTCGAGCCATCGACGCCAAGGGCCGCGTTCAACCAGCATCGACCGATGATGAAATCGCGCTCAAGCGCACCTACTGGGAGGCCAATCAACAATGGCCAAGAGAGATCGACCTCAGTTAGTCGGACTTCCTCATCAACCAAATAAGCCAGATCCCCCCCTTCGTGAAGCCATTGAAAACCGCCTATGACGCCGTCATCATCGGCGCCGGTCACAATGGATTGGTTGCCGCCGCCTACCTTGGGCAAGCCGGTCTTTCGACCTTGATACTCGAACGAAACGCCGTCATCGGTGGAGCCACCCGCTCCGCACGGCCTTTTTCTGGTATCGACGCGAAGCTTTCGGTCTACTCCTATCTCGTCAGCCTCTTTCCCCAAGCGATTGTCGAGGATCTGGGACTAAACCTCAACCTACGCTCGCGAAGAATCGCTTCGTATACCCCTCGCTTTGAACAGGACCAATGGCAGGAACTCCTCGTCAGCAACGAATCCGAGGCAATCACGCGCCATTCATTTCATTCGCTACCCGGAGGCCAGCAAGACTACGCAGGCTATCAACAACTTCAGATCCTACAAAACCACCTCGCGAAGAAGCTATGGCCCACGATGCTCAAACCGCTACAATCAAAAGCAACTCTCTTGGCAGGCCTCGATCGAGAAGAACGAAACGCATGGGATGCACTCATCGAGAACCCACTCGGCAACGTGATCGAGTCATTGATCTCCAATGATCTCGTGCGAGGGATGTTGTTCACCGATGCGAAAATCGGCGTCTCAACCTATCCAAAAGACCCTTCCCTGCTGCAGAACCTCACCTACCTCTACCATATCATTGGCCGCGGCACCGGGGAGTGGAGGGTTCCCGTCGGCGGAATGGGCTCTCTCACCAGTTCCTTAGAACACGCCGCAATCTCAGGCGGCGCTAAAATATTGACACGGGCCCTAGCCACTGAAATCCATCTCAACAATCACGGCGCCAGCATTGCCTTTGAACACGATGATCAGACTGAAACCGTAGACTGCCGATTCGTCCTCAACAATGCCGCCCCAACAGTTCTCAATCGTCTTCTCGGCAAGCCCAACAAACCGAAGCGCCCAATTGATGAAGGATCGGTAATTAAGATCAATATTCTACTAAATTCGCTTCCTAAACTTCGGTCTGGGAACACGAGCTCAAGCGACGCCTTTTCCGGAACATTTCACTTGGATGAAGGCTATGAACAGATGAGCGTCAACTATCACCAAGCGCTGTCTGGCCAACTTCCCGATCGACCGAGTGGCGAAATGTATTGCCACAGCCTGACGGATGGTTCGATTCTCTCAAAACCACTGCGAGATCAAGCCTTCCAAGCCCTCACCCTCTTCGGGCTCGACATGCCCTACGCGCTCTTCGCGGCCGATAACGAAGGCCAGAAACGAATCGTCCTCGAACGCTACCTTCAGGCCATTAATCGCTATACCCTCACCCCGATCCACGAACACATTGCCAATGATTCTGAAGGCAATCCATGCATTGAGATCAAGAGCCCCGTCGACCTCGAGCGAGACGTACACCTTCCCCGAGGCAATATCTTCCACAACGCACTCACCTGGCCCTTCACCGAGGATTCGTCCAAGGTCGGGACTTGGGGTGTCGAAACAGCCTATCCCAAGATCTTTACCTGTGGATCAGGAGCCCGTCGCGGCGGAGCCGTCAGCGGAATCCCAGGACACAACGCCGCCAAGAAACTACTCTCCTGCCTCTGAGCTGATCGTGAGCAGCCCAAGAATGAGGCATTCCTTCCAGCGCCCGTTCCATACGCGGTGGAGACCGGAGCGCCACCATCGAGCAGAAAAAGAATGAAGCGTAAAAGTTTCGCGTATAAGCGGTTCTAAACTTGATCGATCCGCTCGAAAAAATTAGGCTCTTCTCGTCTCGATTCGAGCAGCCGCTCTGGAATCGCAATTACCCCATAGGATCCCAGAGGCCCAAGTCTGTTACAATCAACCTCAATCAATGAAGATTCATCTTTCGTCAATTCGACGGCGCTCATTCAAACAGCTCACCGCGGCTCTAACAGCTGTCACGATTTGCTCAATCGGCCCCTTTTCAAATATGAGAGCGGAGGAACTGATTGTAAATGGCGGATTCGAAGTCCCCTCGCTCTCCGCTTGGGTCACCCTCCAAGATGTTCCCACTGGAGCGCAAACAGACCTTTTTAGCAATGACGGCACCTTAGACCCGGCTGGTCCTGATGGACCTTTGCCACCATGTTCAGGAAACCTCTCTGCTCTCTTCGGACAGCAAGTAGGCGTGGGCACAAGACAAACACTTTACCAAGATATTGCCATTCCGAGTAGGCTCCGGCGGGCGACGCTCAGCTGGAAAGAGCAAATCCGAAGTCACGCGCCCTTCGCAGACGGAGCCCAAGAATATCGAGCCGAAATAAGGACACCAAACAATCAACTGCTAGAGCGCCTCTACCAAACAGACCCAAACAGTCCAATCACACTGAACAGTTGCCAGGAGCGCTCCTTCAATCTCTTTGACTACCGGGGGCAAACCATTCGCATTGCCTTTGAAGTTATCGCACAAAACGGCACCTTCAATCTTCAGATTGACGATGTGAGTGCCGATATTACCCACCTTGCATCGTCCCCTCCCAGCATTAGTGCGATTTCGGATCATACTGTCTTTGGGAGAACAATCCTCGGATTCGGAGCTCCTGTAATCGGGCCACTCCCCTTCACAGTCAATGACCTCCATACGCCTCCTAACGATCTCCAGATCGTTGCCCACTCAGACAACCAAAACATGATTGAGGACCAAGACCTGCTCATCTCAGGGACAGGCTCGCAGCGATATATCTCGGTAACTGACATAGGACATATCGGCACAGTCGCAAATATTACCATCACCGCTATCGACGGACAGGGTGAAACTACCACCACCGAGTTCGCAGTCACCAGTTTTTCGGGAAACTCAATCCTCGTCGACAACCGTAGTGCTGGTTTTTCATCGACAGGTGTTTGGATCGAATCTGCAGCGACGGATGAATTTTCGGGAAGCTCCTTCGTGAGCGAGGCCAATAGCAGCAGCACTGCAACATTCACTCCCATTCTATCTACCGCTGGCGATTACGAAGTTCTTGTCTGGTGGGCCAGCGCTCTCCCTGATGGGAGACGGGCCTTTCGGGCCTCAGCAGTGAACTACCTGATTAACCACGCTGGCAGCACTGATTTGGTTCGATTAGACCAACGCACACAGTCTGGAACGTGGGTATCACTTGGTAGCTATTTTTTCACAGCCGATGGCAACGAGTCAGTCACAACGACCGGCATCACTGGCGGTTCACTGAATGTCATGAACGTCGATGCGGTTGCATTCGTGGCATCAGGTGCTGCTAGTTTCGTCGATGACGTAATCGTTGATGAGCAGGATTCTGGGTTTTCTCGAAGTGAAGGCTGGTATGAATCGGGGGTCTTGAACGAGTTCCGAGATCATTCACTTTCATCGTTCTCTCCTGTAGCGACCGCATTGTGGACGCCTTCTATTCCACTCCCAGGATCCTACGAAGTGTTCGCTTGGCTCAGCCGGGAAACCCGAGGCGGTCGGCTCATCAATCGTGCAAGTAGCGCTGTCTATGAAGTCAGCCATGGCGAAGTTACAACCCGGGTTGTGGTCGATCAAAATGAATCCGAGTCTGCTAACTGGGTTCTACTTGGCACCTTTGATTTCGACGGGACCGGAAACGAGTCGGTTCGACTTCTCCCTGGTGCGGCCAGCTATGGGAGCGGCAGTGTGGGAGCGGATGCGATGAGATTTTCCCCGCTACAGCGGGTCGAAACCATCGACTTCACGATCGACAATCAGGGTAGCAAGTTTGAAGCAGTCGGATCATGGCGGGAGTCAGGAGCTCTCGACGAATACGATAGTAGCTCCATCTACTCCTGTCTCTTATACACATCTGACGCTGCCGACGAGCGATCTAGTG
>CAJXVR010000340.1 GCA_913061285.1 uncultured Verrucomicrobiota bacterium
AGATGTAGAGAGGTCTCGTGGGCTCGGAGATGTGTATAAGAGACAGGTGTCTATGGGGGGGATTTTATCCCGCTCATTGTTTCGGAACGTTATGGGCATCTGTACGTCATGACTGAGAACATGGTTGATTACCGTCTCCGACCTCGGAGTCGGCAGGTCTGGTCGCTTCCTCCTGGAATGTATGTTGATGAGGAAGTGGTGTTTCAGATCGATGACCGGGGGCGGGCCGATAAGATCAATTTTGCGAACATGATCTTTGATCGTCTCAAATAGGAACGGGGTAAGAATGGAACTACTACTTCATGAACTTGAATTGGAGATGCGGCATCCGTTTACCATTGCGCTGGGCACGACCACGGTTCAACAGAATTTGATGGTGGAGTTACGGCAGGGTGGATGTGTTGGCTACGGAGAAGGGGCGGGGACTCATGGCTACTCCGATTTCACACCGGCGGCGATGAAACGGGCGTTGGAGTCTGTTCGTTCGCTGATTGAGTCGACGGTTCTTGATAGTCCTGAAGAGCTCTGGGAGCTTGTTGTGCCGCACTTGGGAGCGAATCGATTTGCTCTTTGTGCTCTTGATGAGGCGGCTCACGACCTATGGGGGAAGCTCCAAGGGAAGCCGGTGTGGCAACTCTGGGGGCTGAATATAAAGAATCTTCCAGAAAGCAACTACACCATCGGGATTGATACCATAGAAACGATGGTTTCGAAGATGAGAGAGTTTGCGGGGTGGCCGATATTCAAAATCAAGTTGGGAACGGATGATGACCTAAACATCGTGAAGGCTTTACGAGAGCAGACAACCGCCCGATTTCGAATCGATGCCAACACGTCTTGGACCGTAGAGCAAACCCTGCGCTTGGCGCCGGCCTTACGTGACTTGGGAGTTGAGTTTATTGAGCAACCCTTGCCGGCAGGTGATTGGCAGGGGCAGCGAGAAGTGTTTCGGAACTCTGCTCTTCCGATTGTTGCCGATGAGAGTTGTCAAACTGAAGACGATGTTGCTCGCTGTGCGGAATGCTTTCATGGTATCAATATCAAGCTCACGAAGGCCGGTGGAATGACCCCTGCCCGGCGAATGATTGCCGAAGCTCGTGGGCTTGGACTTCAGGTGATGGTGGGGTGCATGAATGAAAGTTCGGTTGGCATCAGCGCGATTGGGCAATTGTTACCGCTGCTGGATTATGTCGATATGGATGGGGCGGTGCTCCTGAAGAAAGACATCGCGAGGGGTGTTTTACTTGAGCAAGGAAGAGTTCGTTTTCCGAAAGAGAATGGCAACGGTGTTCAGTTAATTTAGTTTATGGAAACGCTGATTTCACCGGGTAGTTTTGGAACGCTCTGGGCGTTCATAACGATTGGTACAGCGGCAGCGATCTGGCTGGAACAGCGCTATCGCTGGGCTGCGCGGCTGAGTGGCCCTGTCATTGCTCTATTGATTGCCATGGTGCTTACGAACCTTCGGATCCTCCCAGGGACTTCCCCGGCCTACGATTTTGTGGGGAGCTGGTTGGTGCCGTTGGCCATTCCGTTGTTGCTCTTTCGGGCAAATATTCGAGAGATTATCAAGACTGGCGGTCGGGTGTTTTTGATCTTTCATCTCTCGGCACTTGGAACGGTTATTGGGGCGATGGTTGCGGTCTGGGCGTTACGGGGGCCCATTGGTAAAGAAGACATCGTCGCTGCGGCCGGGATGATGACGGCTAGCTACATTGGTGGTGGGGTCAACTACATGGCGATGAAGGAGAGTTACACGGTTGCTGAATCTGTGGCGAACCCACTCATTGTCGCCGATAACTTTGTGATGGCGGGACTCTTCGTCGTGATGTTGTGGATAGCCGCGAGTCGTTGGTTTCAAGCGCGATTTCCTCATCCTCATTCTCAAGCTGGTGGCGTGTCAGGTGAAATGAATTTGGCCGAGAAGCATTGGGAACGTAAGAGAATTGGATTGCTCGACTTAGCACTGTCCCTGGGGGTTGGGATGTTCGTGGTGGCGTTTGCTGGAGGCGGGACAGCTTTGATTCGTCATTGGTTCGGGGATGTTTCTCAGGCGCATCTCGTGGTGCAAATGGTTCAAATTTTGTGCACGAACAAGTTCGTCATGATTACGATCGTAGCTGTGACCCTCGCGAGCTGTTTCTCCGCTCAATTTCAGAAAATCAACGGTCCCGAAGAACTCGGCGCTTACTTGCTGATGGTCTTTCTTTTTACCTTGGGGCTGCCAGCGGATTTGATAAGCGTTCTGACTCAGGCGCCCCTGTTCTTTGCATTCTGTGGGATCATTGCGGTGAGCAATCTCGGGTTCACGCTTTGTATTGGAAAAGTATTGCGCTTCAATCTTGAAGAAATCGTCGTCGCCGTGAATGCAAACTTGGGTGGCGCTCCAACCGCAGCGGCTGTAGCTATTAGTGCTGGATGGCCTCGGCTTATTTTGCCGGGACTCTTAGCGGGGATTTGGGGGTATGTTGTTGGGACTCCAATTGGGATAATCGTTCTGGAACTACTCAAGCGATAGCCGAGGTGCGGTTCTCATGAGAACTCCTTCCCTCAGACAATGACGATGCGTTCGGCTGCTGATTCACGATTGCTGCGATGGGCAGAGGAACCGTTTCGACTGTTCTTTCCTCTTGCTGTTGCGATGGGAGTGTTGGGGGTTTCAATGTGGCCGCTTTATTTTTCCGGCACGATTGCCTACTACCCGGGAATGAACCACGCTCGCATCATGGCTTTCGGTTTTTTTGGGGGCTTTGTCACGGGCTTTCTCTTTACCTCTTTGCCTCGGCTTCTCGGGGCTCAGTGCCTTAAACCTTGGGAGCTCCTTGGGGTGACAGCACTCTATTGCGCTGTCTCGGTTGCTCACGTTTGTGGCGCGACCTCGTGGGGTGAGTGCCTCACCTTTGCTTGGCTCGTCTTGCTTGCTGGGCTGATGGTGCCCCGTTTTGTGAATCGAACGGACCTGCCACCTCCGGGTTTTGTGCTTGTTGGGCTGGGGGGGCTTTGTGCGGCTGTCGGGACTGGAATTTCAATTCTAGAATCGAGCTATGAATTTGACTCGCGATGGTTGGTGTTGCGGCAGTTACTTGAGTTTCAAGGCTTCTTGTTACTACCTGTGACAGGTGTGGCAGGCTTCATATTGCCCCGAGTTATTGGTCTGGATGAACGGTATGTGTTTGCTGAATCGCCGGTCCCAACGAGGCGATGGATAACACACATGCTCCTAGCCTGTCTCGTTGGAGCAATTGTCTTGAACTCATTCTGGTACGAGCTCGAGGGCTCGTATCGCTTGGCATACTCGATGCGGTTTTTAACCGTGGGGGCTTACGTGACGTGGCATGTGCCATGGCATAGAGCACTAGGCAAGGGCACGTTTCCGTGGAGCTTGCGTTTTGGCGTGGCTAGTTTTATTGGTGGAATTCTCTTGGTGGCTGGCTTTCCTGAATGGCGGGTGCCATTTGTACATTTGAGCTTTGGGATAGGCTTGGCCTTAATCAGTTTGGTGGTGGCGAGTCGGGTGGTGTTTGGTCATCGGGAACGCTTGGAGCGGATGGCGGGCAAGCAAGCTTGGTTTGTTTGGGTTGTCGGTTTGATATTCGTAGGCGTGACCTCGCGAATGATCGGAGACTTCATTCCAAAGATCTTGATTTCTCACTACAACTATGGGGCCTTGTTTTGGGGACTCGGGGTGCTCCTCTGGGCTCGGCGGTTGTTTTGGATAAAATAGTGGTTTCTGGAAAAACACAGGGGATAAACAAAAGCGCTGCGAAGCTGGCTTTCGGCTCGACGTTCTGTTGCGAATTCGTAGGCTTTGCTGCCCGTGATAGGAAAATTGTGAGAATGCCTTGGTTGATAGTCCTGCTTTTTCTGGTGTGTCTGGCGCCCTCGGGACGGTGTCAGTCGAATTCTGCTCCTGCCCGTTGTCAGGTGGTGCCGATGCCGGGGCATCAGGTGTCGCTTCAGATTGATGGGAGTGAGGTGACTCGGTGGCATTTTGGAGCGGACTATCCTCGTCCTTTTTTCTTTCCGTTCAATGGGCCTTCCGGTGTGTCATTGACGAGAATGGGGCATCCGGGCGCTCCGAATCATGATCATCACCGGTCTGTTTGGCTAGCTCATTACAAAGTTGAGGGTGTGGATTTTTGGTCGGATGAAACCGAGGCACGGGTGAGGCAGAAGAGTTGGTTCGCATACAATGATGGCGATGAGGAGGGGATCATGGCTTCCTCGCTTGGCTGGTTTGATAAGGACGGTAGTGAGATCCTTGATCAGGACTTGGTCGCAGCAATCCGCCCGGGAGACCGTGGGGAGTATTTCTTGGAACTACAGATCACGTTCCGACCAGGAAGTGGGCGAAATGAAGTGATGCTTGAACAGACGAATTTTGGATTCCTTGCCGTCCGGCTTGCTAAGTCCTTGTCAGGGCATTTTGGAGGGGGCTTGATATCGAACAGTGAGGGGCTGGTAGGCGAGAAAGCGATCTTTGGTAAACGGAGTCGGTGGATGGATTATAGCGGGCACGTGGCAGCCTGGCCCAATAGCAATGGAAAGGGAAACTTTCGAGGTCAGAGGGGATGGGTGCCGGAGGGCGTTACCTATTTCGATCATCCGACGAACCCTCGCTATCCAACCCATTGGCACGTTCGTGAAGATGGTTGGATGGGAGCAGCGTTTGGGCTGGCTGATCCATTTCAGATTACTAGTGAGTATCCGCTGCGACTCCGTTACTTGCTTCATGCCCATCAGGGCAAATACGATGCTGAGAAGGCCCGTGCGATTGCTAAGCAATTCTCTCAGCGACCAGGGTTTTCTATTCGAACGTCGAAGCGGTCTCATCGGCAGTTTGAGGTGAGTCGCGAGAATGCTTCCCAGAAGTAGCTAGAAAGAGGCGGATCAAGGTGGAGACGGATCGTCCTTCAGATAAAATCGAACGCTTGTTACCTGATTGCCTCTATCGTGATCGGGTACGCATTCAAGACGAGTTAGAGCGCTTGCTTGAATCTAGCATTTCGGGTTCGTCAAAAAAGCGACGCTTGAGTCAGTTGTTAGATCGGGCTGAGCGCTCAAGCCACCGTCGAGCCACTCGAATGGCACGTCGTCCGCTTGTGTCCTATCCCCCGCAACTGCCAATTACATCGAAACGAGACGACATTGTTGCCGCAATCCAAACGAACTCGGTGGTAATTGTGGTTGGAGAAACGGGGTCTGGGAAAACCACTCAGTTGCCGAAAATGTGTTTGGATGCCCTCCGAGGGATCGACGGATTGATCGGATGCTCTCAGCCACGGCGAGTTGCCGCCCAATCGGTTTCGCGTCGAGTGGCAGAGGAGTTGGAGGTAACGTTCGGGCGGGAGGTTGGGTGCAAGGTTCGATTCAATGACGAGACGTCTCGCGACGGTTATGTGAAATTCATGACGGACGGGATGCTGTTAGCCGAGATGCAAGGAGATTCCCTGTTGCGAGACTATGATACCCTTGTCATCGATGAGGCGCACGAGAGGTCGCTGAATATTGATTTTATTCTCGGCTACTTGAAGGGACTCGTGCAGCGGCGCCCCGATCTTAAAGTGGTCATCACTTCGGCGACGATCGATGCAGAGGCCTTTTCAAAGGCCTTCGGTGGAGCGCCTATCATTGAGGTCTCCGGTCGTTTGTTTCCGGTAGATGTCCTCTATGTGCCACCTGAACATTTGGCTGACGATGAGGAGGGCGAAATTCACTACGTCGAAGCGGCTGTTCGAGCGACAGACACGGTGATGGATGATCCTCATGGGGGAGATGTATTGATATTCATGCCGGGAGAGCGGGATATTCGGGAGACACGGGATTTATTGACTGGTCGCTACGGATCGAATGCCGAGATTGTGCCACTCTTTGGGCGGCTTAGTTCGAGTGAACAACAGCGTGTTTTTGCCCGAGGCGATCGGCGTAAGATCGTTATCGCCACGAATATCGCCGAGACCTCGTTGACCATTCCTGGGATCCGCTACGTGATCGATTCGGGAGTGGCGCGGATTAGTCGTTACAACCCTCGCACCCGGACGAAGCGACTGCCGATCGAACCTGTCGCGCAGAGCAGTGCGAACCAGCGGATGGGGAGAGCGGGGCGTCTTGCCAATGGGATTTGCATCCGTCTTTACACCGAGGAAGACTTCAATGAGCGTCCGCGCTTCATGCAGCCGGAGATTCAGCGATGCAATTTGGCTGAAGTTATTCTGAGGATGAAAGCCTTTCATCTTGGAGACATTGATACCTTTCCCTTCATCAATCCTCCCAATCCAAAAGCGATTGCCGGTGGCTATCAACTGCTTCAAGAACTCGGTGCCTTGGATGCTCAACGTGAGATCACTGAGCTCGGAAATGAGCTGGCTCGTCTGCAGGTGGATCCTACAATTGGGCGCATGGCTTTGCAGGCGCGAGAGGAAGGCTGTCTTTGGGAAGTGCTGATCATTGCCGCTGGGTTGAGTATTCAGGATCCTCGCGAGCGTCCCGCTGATTCGGCGGCGGATGCGGACCGAGCGCATCGCCAGTTCGCTGTGGCTGACTCAGATTACTTGGCCTTGCTGCGCATTTGGGAGGTGTTCAATGAACAACGCAAACGACTGAAGACACAGAGTCAATTACGCAAGTGGTGTCATAAGAATTACCTGTCGTATATTCGGATGCGTGAGTGGCGTGAGGTGCACTCTCAGTTGCAGGAAAATTTGAACGAAACAGGCCAGAGACCCGGTCCGAAGAGAGATCTTGATTACCATGGGATCCACCGGTCTATTCTTTCCGGGGTTCTGTCTCATGTTGCTCTACGAGAGAAGACGAATTTCTATAAGACGGCAGGAAATCGGGAGGCGATGATTTTTCCGTCCTCAGGCTTGTTTGACAAGAACCGCCCTCAAGGAGGGAAGAAGCGGACTGAACAGAGTTCGGAATCAAAGGTGAATCAACCCAAGTGGATTGTCGCTGGAGAGCTTGTGGAGACATCGCGACTTTTCTTGCGAATGGTTGCGAAGATTCAGCCTGAATGGGTCTTTGATATTGGGCAGCATGTTTGCAAGTTTAGTCACAAAGATCCTCATTGGGACGCCAAATCTGGTCGTGTGCTAGTGAAGGAGCGGGTGTCGATTAACGGCCTGGATTTGTTGAACCGTCGCGTTCCATTCGGACGCGTGGATTCTGAGTTGGCGACGGAGATCTTTGTGCGAGAAGCCTTGATTGGGGATGGATTGGAATCCCGTCATGAGTTCGTGGAGAGCAATCGCCGCTTGGTGCAGAAACTTGAAACCTGCATGGGGCGGGTCCGTGGGAGTGGGCATTTGCGGATTTCCGATCAAGTCTATGAGTTCTACATGGCGCGTCTCAAAGGGGTGTCCTCGGTTCCGGAATTGGATCGATTAATCAAGAGCCGACGGAACGATGACCCGGATTTTCTACTCTTGAGTCAGGAGGAGCTTCTGGGCGCTCAAGCCGATCATTTTAGCGAGGGCAATTTCCCCGATGAAGTGGTTCTTTCATCGGATTCACTCCCCTTGAGTTATCGCTACGCTCCCGGAGAGCAAGACGATGGTGTGACGCTGACTGTGCCGTTGCAGCAAGTGCCAGCCATTGCTCCTGGGGCCTTGGATTGGGTTGTCCCGGGCTATCGGGAAGAGCAGATTAGGAACTTTCTTTGGGGGCTTCCGAAGGGGGTGAGGAAACAACTCATGCCCTTGGACGAAAAGGTTCCCGTGATTGTGTCCAAGCTACAGCCGAACTCAGAGTCTCTCGTTACCAATATTCGGCATTTGATTGAGAAGGAGTTTGGCGTTCGGATCCATCCTGATCAGCTAGGGCAACATGTCATTCCCGAGTTCCTACGGACACGGGTCGAGGTGATCACACCGAAAGGGAAGGTTCTCTACAAGGGGAGGGATCTTGCTGGCTTTGCTGGGTCTTTGAAGAAAAAGGAGTCCCATGTCAGTGAGAATGTTTGGGAGACAGCGGCTGCCCGGTTTGAACGACATGGGGTTCAATCGTGGGACTTTGGTGACTTCGATGAGCGTGTTGAACTAACGGAGTTCGCGGGCCTCCCGCTATTTGGCTATCCGGGCCTGGTCTTGGAATCAGATGAGATCTCTGTTCGTCTCTTCAAGACGAGTTCAGAGGCTGCCTTGAAGACTCCAGAAGCTTGGTCTGCCCTCGCTTCGGTTGCCTTGTCGCGAGAATTGGGGTGGCTGGAAGCAGAACTCCAAGACTTGGATCGAATGGCTGATCTTTATCAGCCCTGGGGGAGCACCGAAGAGCTTCGAAAGACGGCAATGACTCACCTCAAGCGCTATCTGTTCGACCGAGAAGACTATCTCCCACTGAGGCAAGCCGAATTCACGACGCAGATTGAGCGAGCAAGGGAGCTTCAGCGAGGCCTGGCACCTCAGTTCGTTGATCAGGTTAAGCAGATTCTTGAACTTGGTATGGATCTGCTCCGCTGTCCAAGCCCCTATCGCGGAATGCAAGAGGAAGTGTTCTCACTCCTTCCACGGTCATTCCTACTCCACGTTCCGTTTGAGAAGCTTCCTTATCTCAATCGCTATCTTCAGCGGATTCGAATTCGAGCCGAACGAGCGCGAGTGAATCCGACGAAAGATGGAGAGAAAGCGAGTCGGCTGGCTGAATTCGATGGCGCTTGGGG
>CAJXVR010000341.1 GCA_913061285.1 uncultured Verrucomicrobiota bacterium
TCTACACTAGATCGCTCGTCGGCAGCGTCAGATGTGTATAAGAGACAGCAGCGGAACTGATGAGTGGATTGAGGGAAGATGGTCCGCACATCTTGGACCTGCTGGCTGGTTACACGTCGTTCCTGTTTCGTCGGGATTTCTTTGCTTTCCTTTTCCCGAGTCTCTGTTTCTTCCTTGAAGACCGAGGGTGGCGAGGTTTTTGTGATGTTAGTTTTTGTCTATGGAACTCTTCGGCCCCGATGGGGCCACGAATTAGGTCGAAAGTTGAGTCATCAGGGTGATTTCAAGGGGCGTGCCTTTGTCTCAGGGGCTTTGTACGATTACGGCGACTATCCGGTAGCGATCCCTAGTGTCGTGAGAGGAGATCAGATCCATGGAGAACTTTTTGATCTGGATGCTGGGAGCTCAATTTGGCGTGAGCTCGATGACTACGAGGACTATCATCCTTCGGCACCGACAGAATCTCTCTTTGAACGATGCGAGACACGGGTGTTTCTTGCCAGTGGCCTTGAAGCCCTCGGCCAAGTGTATTGGTTTCGAGGGTCGGTTGAGGGGCTACGGCGAATTGAATCCGGTGACTATCTTGTTGATCAGTCCGGTCGGTACGGTTCTTCAGCCTCTGCGGATTGTGATTGATTTATGGGAGCAGATCTCACTTATTAGACGACTTGTCAGAATACAGTTCGCATCACAAATTTAGCTTTAAGATCGAGTGCCAGGACTCGCGGTTGGTTGTCCCAGAGCGCTTGATCGTCGGGCGTCACGATGACGAGGCCGTTGTGCATGTGATTCTAAAGGCCTTGAGCTTTTTGATCTTTTTCCGTGAGCGATTGCAAATGGGAGGGCATCTCCACAATGAGAATATTCCTTTTATTCCCGATGTCCTCCAACTGGACTACGATGGTCGGCCGACCTTTTGGGCCGAGTGTGGTCCCAGTGATCCTGCTCGCTTGAAAAAGATCGTGGCCAAGGCCCCGGATGCGGAGATTTGGTGGGTAAGAGAGACGACAGAAGAGATGCCGCAGATGCCTGCTCGTCTCAAGAAGGCCGGCGTACGTGCTGGTCGCATTCGAATGTTGGGGTTTCCTGAGGACATGATTACAGGACTATGCCAATCGCTCCGAGCTAAGAATGAGATCTTTTGGATGCCCGCGGCCTTCGATCCTCCGTCGTTGCAGTTTGATTTTAACAACGAGTGGATCGAAGCTCCCTTTGAGATTGGAGAGTACTAAGGGGGCCTTTGCCGTTAGTTGATATCGAGTGTTTGCTTGATCTTAAACTTCTCGACCCGTTTGCGAAGCGTCGCTCGCGTGATTCCGAGCATTGCGGCTGCTTTGAGTTGATTCCCCTTCGTTTCCTGTAGGGCACAACGCACTAGTTCTCGTTCGACGGCTGGTAATACTTTGAGATCAGAATCGTTCTTAGCCCAGGTAAAGAGCGTGCTCGCAAGGGCTTGGATATTCACCGTGGAGTCTGACACGGGGCCGAGATTACTCGAAGGCCCGCTGTCGTCCCTCGATTGAGTCCCATTCGGTGTGGAAACCGAAGAGGCTGAGAGGGAGTCGCCGAACACTTCATGGGGCAAGTCTCCGATCAAGATAGCGTCCCCTTTGGTGACGACTAGTGACCGTTGGATCACATTCTCAAGTTCACGCACGTTGCCTGGCCAGTGGTAGTGTTCAAGGGCAGCGAGTGCATCGCCGCTGATGGATTTGCAGGGGGTGCCGTGAACCGTACTAAACTTTTTGAGAAAATAACTTACCAGGAGCCGGATATCTTCTTGCCGCTCCCGCAAGGGAGGGAGGTGGATCCGGACGACGTTCAAGCGGTAGAACAAGTCTTCGCGAAATTCTTTCTCTGCGACGGCTTCTTCAAGATCCTTATTGGTGGCAGCGATGACTCGAACGTCAACTTCAACGCTGTTGTTGCTTCCCACTCGCTCGAAGGTGCCGTTTTGGAGAACGCGCAAGATCCGAGTTTGCGTTTGGAGCGCCATATCACCGATTTCATCAAGGAAGATCGTACCTTGATTGCACTGCTCGAATTTACCGACGCGAATAGCGTTGGCTCCGGTGAAGGCTCCTTTCTCATGTCCGAAGAGTTCGCTTTCAAGCAAGTTCTCAGGAATCGCAGCGCAGTTAATAGCAAGGTAAGGGTTCTTTGCTCGGCGACTGTTTTGGTAAATGGCTCGGGCGACAATCTCCTTTCCGGTGCCGCTTTCTCCCGTGATCAAGGCGGTCGCCTGTGATGTGGCGAGTTGACCAACGAGTTTGAAGACCTTCTGCATCGCTTCGCTTCGTCCCACGATGCCCAATTCGTCATCGGCTGGATCTTCCAGCTGTTCGAGGCTCACGGATTGCCGCATGTCGCGAGAGGCCTTCAGAGCGGAGTAGACAAGTTGTTGTAGCTTGGGGACATCGAATGGTTTCAGAAGGTAGTCGTAGGCGCCCAGTTTCATGGCTTCGATCACGGTTTTCGTCGTGCCGTAGGCCGTCATCATGATCACCGGTGTGCGGGCGTCGATTTTTCGGATTTTTTCCAGGGTTTGAAGACCTGTCATCCCCCCCATTCGAATATCCATGATGACGAGGTCGGGCCGGACTTGCGGGAAACGCTCAATCCCTTCTTCGCCGCTTGTCGCGGTAGTGATCTCAGTTTCTGGTGAGTCAAATATGCGTCGAAACGCGTATAAAACGTCGGTCTCGTCGTCGATGAGTAGTATTTTGTCCATTCAGTTTGGGAAGGTCGTTCGGACGTTGTCTCTTCGGTGGCTTGAGCGCCTGCTGCCCCGATTGCCGGTGACCTGTGGCTATTCTTGACCATATTTCCTCGCTTCGCAAGTCGATGCTCCATTCCTTGGATTGGCGGTTTTCATCATGTGAATGAATTTTGCGCATAGATTGAGCGCAATCGATGAAACGCTTTTGAGTTGTCTCTGGGTGCTCCTTTAGGGGATCGTGGTGGTCTCATGCATATCAGTGCTGCCGACCAACAGAGTCTTGATCTCGAAGGATATCTCTTTTTACCCAATCTCATGGGGGATGAGTTGCTTGGTCGACTGCGAGCAGCAGTGGGGCAGCTTTTTGATCGGGAAGGGGCTCAGGCGGGATCTGAATTCAAGCAGGAACCAGGGTGTCGTCGGCTCGCCAATCTGGTGAATAAAGGGGCGGTGTTTCAGGAAATGATCCTGCATTCGATCGTCCTTGAGCTTGTCGAATCGGTCCTCGGAGACCGTTTTAAACTAAGCAGCTTGAACGCGCGTCAGGTCTTGCCTGGTTGCGATCAACCTCAGCCACTTCATGCCGATATGGCAGCGATTCCCGATGAGGCCGGTTTCTGGGTCTGCAATACCATTTGGATGCTCGACGATTTTACCTCTGAGAACGGGGCTCCCAGGATCGTGCCGAGGTCTCATCGGTTCAATGCTCTGCCTGCGGAGCGGATTGAAGATCTTAATGCCGCGCATCCCGACGAAAAGGTGATTTGTGGGCCGGCAGGTTCCGTGATCGTCATGAACGCTCACGCTTGGCACGGCGGAATGCCAAACCGAACGGACAATTCTCGGACGGCCGTCCATGCGTTTTATGCCCGGTGGGACAAACCGCAGCAGCAGTATCAACGGCGCCTGCTCGATTCCGACGTGCAAGCTTCCTTCTCTCCGCATCTCCGACAACTCTTGGCGCTGGATGATTCGTTGAACGATGAGTTGAGCGCAGGTGAAGTCGTGCGGAGTGGGTTTATGAAATGAGAGGGATCTGTCATGCTCGGCTTGTCGGGGCCAAAAGTAATCCGCTTCGGAGAGTCGTGTGGTTCGCCTGATTGCTCTAATGGAGCATTCCAAAGAAGCGGGGAATGGTGAGGGAAATCGCTGGAAGGAAGGTGATCAGTCCGAGCGCGAACAGCATGGCAGCATAGAACGGGAGAAGACTCGGAATGACGTTTGCCAATGTCGTTTTACCAACGCCACAGCCAACAAAGAGACAGGTGCCAACCGGCGGCGTGCAGAGGCCGATACAGAGGTTTGTGATCAGGATAATTCCAAAGTGGACGGGATCCATTCCGATCTCCTGACAGACGGGCCATAAGATAGGCGTAAATATTAAGACAGCGGGCGTCATGTCCATGAAGGTTCCGACGGCGAGGAGCAGGAGATTGATGAGTAGGAGAAGCAATATCGGGTTCTCTGTCGTGGACAGAAGAAGTTTGCTGAAAGTCTGAGGAATGTTCTCGATGGTCAGGATCCACGACATGGCGGTGGAGGCTGCAATTAGTAGAAAAACGACGGCTGTTGTAATTCCGGCTCGAAGGAGAATATCTGGGAGTTGAGAGACAGACACTTCCCGATACACGATGACGGCTAGAAAACCGGCGTAGGCGACGGATATCGCTGCGGCCTCAGTCGGTGTGAAGACGCCGTTAAGGATGCCTCCAAGTACAATGATGACGAGGAAGAGGCTTAGGATAGCTCGCTTGAAAGTATGCAGCACGGTAGCTAGCTGAGGGCGCTCAGAGCCCTTGTATCCGGCTTTTCGACTGATGAATGCGATTACCGCCATCAGACAAGTACCGATCAAGAGCCCCGGGAGAATACCAGCCATAAACATGGCCGCGATGGATACCGATCCTCCAGAAACAAGCGCATAGACGATCATAATATTGCTCGGGGGAATGATGAGTCCGGTTGTTGCTGCTGTTGTGGTGACAGCGACATTGAAAGGAAGAGCGTATTTTTTTCGGTTCATCTCGGGAATCATGAAACCTCCAACGGAAGAAACGGCCGCCGTTGCGGAGCCGCTTAATGATCCGAAAAGCATGCAAGTAACAACATTCACATGCCCGAGCCCGCCCGTAAGGTGGCCGACGAGCGAGTTGGCAAAGTCCATCAGGCGTCTCGCAATCCCACCTTGGCCCATGAGATGCCCTGAGAGAATGAAGAAGGGGATTGCCAAAAGGGTGAAGCTATCGATTCCAGTCGCCATTTTCTGAGCAATCGTCTTGGCTGCCAACTCAAAGCTTCCCACCGAATACCAGGTGGCCGTGAAGGAAGACAACGCGATGGCAACGGCGACCGGTATGTTGGCGAGCAAGAGAATCGCGAAGACAAGGATTAGTATCGCGATGGCGGTCGTCATAGCAGGTCGTTGGGGGCTTAGGAGTCGGTAGAGCTTCGGCCTTGCGAGAGGAGGGAACTCAGTGATGCGATTGTTGTGATGAGGATGAAGATGCCACTGATTGGAATGGCCGCGTACACGAATCCCATCTTGATCCCGAGGGCGGGAGAAAGTTGCTCCGTTCGAAGGGTGAGTCGAACTAATTCACCGCCGCCGTAGATGAGAACAGAAAGGGCAAAAACTCCGATGAAGAACTGTGTCAGGATTTGGGTCAGCCTGAACGATTTCTTTGGGAGAAGGTTGACGAAATAATCAATGCCGAGATGTGCCTTTCTGGCGAATCCCAGGCTTGCACCCAACGCGGCAACCCAGATCATAAGAATAGTGGCTAGCTCATCTGTCCATGCGCTGGGTTTTCCGAGTAGATAGCGGGTCAGGACTTGCCAAGTGACGTCAAGAACGAGTCCGGACATGAGGATGATGACCGTCCACTCAAGGAGCTTGAGGGTGAGTCTGCTAAGCGTCTCAATGGCTTGTGTGAGTATCAAGGGATTGGGCTGGGGAGCACTCGTTTGGGTTTTGGGGAGCCGTCCCGTAGCTTTTTGACTCTTATCAAAAGCTCCTCAATGACTGTGCCTTGGTAGGATTTGTGAAGTTCAGTGACACTCGCTTGAAATGGCTTTTTATCGGGTCGTGAGATCTCGACCCCGGCAGCGGTCAGTTCGTCGAGTGCTCGTTGGGTTTCCTTGATCCAAAGCTCTCGTTGAAATTCTGCAGAGTCGTTGGCTGCCTTTTTAATGACCGCTTGTTGAGTTTGGGTCAGTCGACTCCAGGCTTCTTCACTGATGAGGACGACGTCAGGGACTGATGAATGCTCATCGAGCGAATAGAATTTGCAGAGTTCATAATGTCGTGAAGTGAGAAGGCTAGGAGGATTGTTTTCGGCTCCGTCAACCACCCCTTGTTCGAGTGATGTGTAGAGTTCCCCGAAGGCGATCGGGGTAGGGGAACCGCCCATGGCTTCGACCATCTCGATTGCTGTTCTGGAGTTTTGGACTCTGATCTTGAGCCCCGCGAGATCAGCCGGCGTCGTTATTGGTTTGTCTTTGGTATAGAAGGAGCGGCTGCCGGCGTCGTAGTAGCAGAGACCAACGAGCCCTTTCTTGGTGCCGGCTTCGAGTAAGTCTTCTCCGATCTCACCGTCTAGGGCTTCCCAGAGATGGGCTTGATCTTGAAAGGCGTAAGGAACGGTGAATAGGGCCATTTCGGGTATGAAACCCTCCAGGGGCGAGGCGGAGGTTTTTACAATCTGGAGAGATCCAAGTTGGACCTGCTCGATCATTTCCCTTTCGGACCCAAGTTGCTCGTTCGGATAGATATCGATCCGAAGCCCTCCCTGCGACACTTGGCGAACCTGAAGTGCCATGTTCTCCAGCGCCTTATGCACGGGGTGGCTCGTAGGGAGGCTGTGACCAAGTTTTAGAACTCGAACGCGTGTTCGATCACCACAGCCGATAAACTGGAGAGCGAGGAAGGTGAGAAGAATGAGTCTGATGCTTGATTTCATTGCTATCAAATCGCCGGTAAAGAGCCAATATATTCGACGGATCCGTTCTAATGGAGAAAAATCTCCGTGTTTTCCAGACAAGATTTCGCCTGGTGCCACGGTGCCGGTTTGCTTGCGCTTGCCCAGACAATGACACAGGCTTGCGTTGTGTTATGAACGAAGTGCTATCAATTCTGTCGAGTCTTGCCATGCGGCGATCGATTGTCTGTTCCTTGTTCGTGTTTTTTGTGATGGGGCGAATCGCTGATTATACCCTGTCGGCGGACCTAGCTCATCGCCCTAATGTGTTGTTGATTTACACGGATGAACACCATTTCAACACCCTGGGATGCTACGGGGGAAGGGTTGTTGGGACTCCAAATATTGATTCGATTGCTGCGAAAGGGGCTTTGTGTACGAGTTTTTATGCGGCAACTCCCGTGTGTTCGCCTTCCCGAGCGTCGTTGATATCCGGAAAATACCCTCAGAACACCGGAGTTGTTCAGAACAATTTACCGCTCCGAAAGGAAATTGTCAGTTTCGGTGACATCCTTGCGGAACGCGGCTACGCCACAGGGTGGGCGGGAAAATGGCACCTGGCTGGATCGGGAAAGCCTCAATGGGCGCCTGAGGAGCGCTTTGGGTTTAAGGACAACCGATACATGTTTAATCGTGGTCACTGGAAGAAACTCGCCGTGACTGCGAGCGGCCCGGTCGTAGGCTCAAAGAATAAGAAAGGGCAGGCCGACTATGGCCTGGTGGGGGTGGACGAGCGGAGTTATGCTACGGATTGGCTCACCGATAGGGCGATTGAATTTGTAGTCGATAATCGCGATCAGCCCTTTTGTTATGTGTTGAGTCTGCCTGATCCGCACGGCCCGAATAAGGTCCGTCCTCCCTATGATACAATGTACGTCGGCGCGGAGATCTTGGTTCCTGATAGCATGCGCAAGCCGAACAGCGCCTACCCAGCTTGGGCTCCGAAAACGCCGAGAATCAATCCTCGCTGGTTACGGGCGAATCTGCCGCAGTACTATGGGATGGTGAAGTGTATCGATGACAATGTTGGTCGAATTCTCGACACATTGCGCCGTGAGGGGCTCCTTGAGAAGACGATGATCGTGTTCACTTCGGATCACGGTGACTTGTGTGGGGAGCACGGAAGGTCAGAAAAAGGGGTTCCTTATGAAGGTTCGGCACGAATTCCTTTCATTGTCTCCTATCCAGAAGTTATTCCGCCGGGTGGGCGAATTCACGAGGCCTTATCCACTGTAGACGTTCTCCCGACGATGATGGGACTGATGGGGATTGACGTGAGTATCGAGGTTGATGGTAGGGATGCATCGGCCCTAATTCGACAAGAGAAGCCGGGCGATTGGAATGATATTGCCTTCATTCGCAGTACGACAGGGAATCACTGGGTGGCGGCGATCACTAATGACCTCAAGTTGGTTTTTTCGGCGAAGGATACCCCGTGGCTCTTCGATCTCTCGAAGGATCCTCAGGAGATGACGAATCGAATTGCGATGCCAGACTATCAAGTCTCGATCCGAGGGCTCGTGAGGGAATTGGATCAATATCGCCAATCCATTGGGGATCCTTTTCTGGAAGATCCGGTGATTCGGAAGCAAATTAGGGCGTTCATGCTTCCGTAGCCCAGCTCAAGTCCCGCGGTGATATTTTAGCGAACCAAGGTTGCCAAAAGCGGCCGATCCTCCGTAGGTTTTGGTCGTGAGTTTGAACGAGACAGCAGAAGAGCAGATTCGAGTCGGAATGATCTCTTTGGGATGTGCCAAGAATTTGGTGGATGCAGAGATCATGCTTGGATCACTCATGAAAGAGGGAATCGAAATCACCAACGAGGCTTCAGAGGCGGACGTGGTGATCGTGAACACTTGCTCTTTCATCGATGCTGCTCAGGAGCTGTCTC
>CAJXVR010000342.1 GCA_913061285.1 uncultured Verrucomicrobiota bacterium
GGCAGCCTCCACAGCAGTAAGATGCTGGCGCAACAAACCAGGTTTCCGGCGTTTCCCTCGAATATTCTCGATACGAAACGCCTGTCCCGTCACCAAAGAAAGACCAAGCGCCGTCCGCAGCACCTGCCCTCCCCCTTCACCCAATGTCCCATCAATCGCGATCATTTTTCGCATTCTCCAAAATTCCATATTCAACTATCGACCTCGCCCCCCACCCTCAATCCTCAGGCCGTTCCCCTGCTGGTGCCATCTTAACGATCTTAGGGTTGAACTCACCAAGCGTCTCCACCAGATCCGATTGCGCATCCATCACTTGATGAATGTCCTTGTAAACCATCGGCACCTCATCGAGCCCAGAGGACATCAAGGTCACGTCTCGTTCTTTCAGGAAGCGTATGGCATCCTTCCAGTTCAACGATTTATTTGCCTGGGTTCGACTCATCACGCGACCTGCCCCATGCGACGCGCTATGCAAGGACTCTGCATTCCCTTTGCCACGCACCAAAAACCCAGGAGTAGCCATCGATCCTGGAATAATCCCGAGAACGCCCTTTCCGGCTGGGGTCGCTCCTTTGCGATGCACGAAGACTTCCTTTTCTACTCCATCGATTTTATGGGTCTCTTTCCACGCAAAGTTGTGATGGTTTTCAACATCCAACATCACATCCACTCCAAGATTCTCTGCAACATGCTGATGAATACAGGCGTGGTTTGCCTCGGCATAATCCCCCATGAGGTTCATCGCCTTCCAATACTCCTGTCCCTCTTCAGAATCAATATCCAGCCAAGCCAAATTCCCGAGCTCACGCGGCAGATCCGGACGCTGTGCCTTGGCCAACTTGCTATAGTGAGCACACACGGCCGCGCCGGTTCCGCGAGATCCAGAGTGACTAAGCAAAGCAACGTAATCCCCAGCGGCCAGCCCGTCCACGGGCTCGTGCAGCTTAAAGGTTCCAAACTCCACAAAATGATTTCCACTCCCACTCGTACCGAGCTGAGACCAAGCCCTATCCTTGTTCTGCTTGGTAATCTTGCTCACGGACCAATCCTTTTCGAGCACATCATGTTCCCGCCGTTTCTTGAATGAGGCTCCAATACCAAAGCGAGTCTCTTCCTCAATAGCTCGCTGCAAGCGTTCCTGTTTCCGTTGAATATCTTTCAAAGGAATGTCGAGCACCGTCATTTTCATACGACAGGCGATATCTACCCCAACTGCATAGGGCACAACGGCTCCCTCCGTTGCCAACACCCCACCGATTGGGAGTCCATAGCCCAAGTGAGCATCAGGCATTAGCGCCCCTCTTACCGACACGGGAAGCAAGCATGCGTTCTCCATCTGGGCAATCGAATTGGCATCCAAGTCAGTTCCCCATTGTTTCCAAGCCACCGACTCGGACCGAGTCACCGTTCGATTTTTCTTCAGTGACCGGGCGAATTTTCCCCGTAAGGGATCTTCCACAAAGGCTTCAGGATTTGCGATCACCTCGGTTACAATCGTTTCGATCTTTTCCCGATCTCCTCCCCTTAGAACATAGTCCGCCAAAAAGTCTTTCACTCGATTCATCGGCTTCCCAAGAGGCACCCCAATTCTCAATAATTGTTTTGTGTTCATTCGTTTAAATTAGTTAATAGAGGACCGTAACCAACCATCGATCTAGCTCTCGGTCAGATACCTTACTCAAAAACTGCGGTGACAAGTATTTGGAAAACCATTATCCGTTGCTCAATCCAATTGAGCTACCCCGATCGCTCGGGAGCCAGACTCGAACCGGCAACCCTTCATAGGTTAAGAATGCAATTCCACCGTGCATTCGGTCAAAGTTAGTTCGTGACGACAAGATCGATGAAACGTCTTACGTGCTCTCCCGACTGAGCTACCGTGGCACCAATGGCCCCAAGGGCGGGACTCGAACCCGCGCCAACGTCATTGTAGAAATGTAGTTCCATCAGCATTCGTCACAAATCGTTTAGTATTGTAGAGAAAACCATCTCGGCTCCCCCAGCGGCGGGACAATCGTCGGCAGGATAGTATTGAGTTATCACGCTTGAACGTGAACGGGATTCGAACCCGAACCTTCCTCAGTTTCCCAAGGAACTCTACCATGTAATCCTGCGGGCATTCCCGCCGCTGTAAATTTTTTCTCGAACGAACCCCGCTCTGGGTTCCCATCCTGTTGCTTTTCAGAGTTCACTCAGCCCCCAAGGAACTCAACGACTCCCTCACCATTCATGCCCTTAGACATCGACCGCTTCGATGGATCCAACCCAGTGCGAGGAATCAAGTTCTCCTCTCGCAAACAAGGCAATCAATTCAAACACTCGGTCGGAGAATCCTCCGATATTTAGAATATCCGGTCGTTCTACAGCCTGACTCGTTGCGTAGGGTTGAATATCAATGCAGACCATCCTGGATTCAGGGTTTCGCGCCTTGATTCGAGTCCACTGTTTCATGGTTTCCGTCGCCCCTCCCTCAAATCGTCCGCAACGGCTCGAATCTAACCAGGACTCATTGTCTGAGACGAAAACGACTAAATCGACGTCCATTCCAGTCTCAGCAAGCAGGCGTAGAGGAGCTGAACAATTCGTTCCCCCGTACGGTAAGCTGGCGAGCTTCTCGGCATTGGTCATCACCGAATCACGCGGATTCAATCGAACCGAAACCACCTCATTCTCGAAAGGTAACACCTCCGTGGCGGCATTCTGCATCAAGAATGCCGCAGCCACCAGAGCAGCCACATCTAAACAACGCACATTCGATGCCGCCCCTGGTCGGTAGCCAGTCACGGGCGAATGCATCGAACCCGAAATATCCGGACAAACTACGATCTTCCCAGGCAATTGCGGCACATTGCGAATCGCAATTTCCATCGCATCCTGGAGCGCATTGACGATGCGCTTTGGCACCCTCTTGCCAGCATTCTTGTAGGCAGCCAGCAACTGATACGGAAACACCCGAGCCTTTCGAATCTCGGCTTCACTTCGCAAGCGGTCCGTGATCTGACGAACCAGAGCAACATCATCGAACACATCATGACGTGCAAAAGTATTCAGATTCATGCGAGTCATCTGCCAAGGCGCTCGTCGTGCAATCGTAGACCATGCCCGGCGATCCAAAGGCAAGGCCGTCAACATCTGGAATGGCACATCCGGCACTTCGCTTATCGCGCCCTGCTTAAACGCTTCAAATGATTTGACCTGATCTGGCAACTGATCCGCATCATATGGACGGCCAATCATCCACCCGTAGAGAGCCTCCCTCTCGGCCGACTCGGGTTTCGGATGCACCATTTTCAAGATGTCGGAGAACGAAGGCGATTGACCCAACGACGAGCGAAAAACCTGCTCCGGTGAACGCGATTCAAGCCAATGTCGCACCAGTCGTTTCGGCGCGGATCCCAGTGATTTTCGCCCAGTAACCCCTGAGCGCACGATTTGCACAAAATTGCGAAGCATCTTCCCATTGTCGATCACGCGATCGAAGACTTGTTCGAGCAAAGCCAGATCACGCTTAGCAAGAACGGCACAGAGCAGCGCAGGCATATCCTTCATGAAACCATGCTCACGACAATACAAGGCGGTCTTCGCGATAAACGCCGAATCAACCTGCTCACATAGTTCTAAGACCTGTTCCAATTGATTCTCGGCGTCCGAGTAAAACGTTCTAGTGAAACAGCCCGTCACAGCGTACTGCGCCAGGGCTTGCTGCGACGACAAGGCGTAAGCGCTTCCTCCAGCCTCATTCACACGGTCCGCTCCCGGTAACAAGCCTTCGCGTTGCGTTTGAAATAATGTCTTGTTTGCCATGTTGTTCCCTCTGTTCGAATAACTGAGGCTACTAAACCTAGAAGCATGCCAATCAATTCAAACAAAACACAAACAGCACCTAAATTATTTATTATAAACTATTTACACAATCCAACAAGAAACCACACCACCCAAATTGAATCGTTTGAACGCGCATTATGAGAGTAATCTTGCTAGTTTTTAGAATCTTAGCTATACAAACCATCCGAGATGACACCACGCCCAACAGTTGCTCTTGGTATCCTCGGTCCCATACTCGACCGGGGTGAGGGACCGCGACGATGGGATCAGTGGCGCCCCACCGTTTCCCTGTTTCAACACTCTGACCTCCGAATCGATCGCTTTGAACTCATTGCAGAACCCAAGTTCAAGGCGATCACAAAAACGGTCTCAGCTGACATCAAGAACGTGTCACCAGAGACCGATCTCTCACTCCGAGAAATTCAGTTCGACGACCCATGGGATTTCGAAGAGGTCTTTGGAAAACTTCACGCCTTTGCCCAGAGCTATCCCTTCGAGCCAGAGGAGGAAGATTATTTGATTCACATTACGACCGGCTCCCACGTGCAGCAGATTTGTCTCTTCTTGCTTACGGAATCCCGGCACTTTCCGGGGCGCCTCATTCAAACGGCGCCCCCAAAACGTGGCAGCTCAAACGCCCCGGGTCGCCAGTCGGTCATCGACCTCGACCTCTCGCGCTACGATAAGATCGTGACCCGTTTTGAGGACGAAGCGGCTGAAGCCTTGACCTTTCTCAAATCCGGAATCGCAACACGGAACCCCGCATTCAACCAGCTGATTGAACAAGTTGAGCGAGTTGCTATTCATTCCCGAGCCCCAATGCTGCTCACCGGCCCTACAGGAGCAGGAAAATCACAACTCGCTCGACGCGTCTTTGAACTAAAGAAAGCACGCCATCAATTCACTGGCCCCTTTGTAGAAGTCAACTGCGCCACCATTCGCGGAGACGGAGCCGGCAGCGCGCTGTTTGGTCACGTGAAAGGCGCTTTCACCGGGGCAGAGTCTTCTCGAAAAGGGCACCTCCTGACGGCCAACGGCGGCGTCCTCTTCCTCGACGAAATCGGCGAGCTCGGAATGGATGAACAAGCCATGCTCTTACGAGCCGTTGAAGAAAAGCGCTTCCACCCAGTAGGTGCGGACAATGAAGTCGAGAGCGATTTCCAACTAATCGCCGGCACCAACCAGGATCTATACCAGGCAGTCAGCGAGCGGCGTTTTCGTGAAGACCTCATGGCGCGAATCAACCTCTGGACATTCAAGCTCCCCGCCCTAAAAGAGCGATTGGAAGATATTGAACCCAACCTCGATTACGAGCTGGACCAGTTCACAAATCAAACTGGCGCAAAGGTCTCATTCAACAAAGAAGCGCGCCAACAGTTCTTGCGATTCGCCACGTCTCCCCAAGCACAGTGGTCCGGAAATTTCCGCGATTTGAATGCTGCGGTCTACCGTATGGCAACCCTCGCGGCCGGTAAGCGCATTGGATCAGACATCGTCAAAGAAGAAATCAAACGACTAGAGAGCGATTGGCAGTCAAAGCCCGAGTCCCTGACAAGCGAATCGATTCTCCCGAAACTCTTCGACAAGGAACAGCGAGAACAACTCGACCTCTTCGACCGAGCGCAGTTGGAATTCGTCCTCCAGATTGCCAAGCAATCCCCCACACTTTCGGAAGCCGGCCGCAAACTCTATGCAGTCAGCCGTCAAAAACGAAAAGATAGCAACGACGCCGATCGACTCCGAAAATTCCTCCTCCGCTTCGATCTAAATTGGCGATCGATACAAACCCTCAGACTCTAGGCAGTATCGCGGAGGCACGATCACCGGACTTCAGCTCCAACCTTGAGCATAGATCCCAGTCAACAGACATATTATGCCAATATTTATCGTTTAGCGATCATTTATTATTGTTAAAAAGAAATATTAAGAGCATCATTAACCACATGAAGCAAACGCTACAACGAATCGTCATCGTTCCTAAGCGTCAGGCCGTCCGGCTCAGTCGATTCCTCCGATGGCTCTGTCTGCTTGCTCTAGCCGGTAATCTAGCCGCAACTCTGTTCGCTGTATTTCTCCCCTTGGTGAACGTAGAGCGACTCTATCAACAGCCACCGACAAAAGAGCACCAGAATGTCCTCTTGGAACCATCAAGTAGCAACGGTCCCAAGGCCTTTAGCGAACAAGGGAATCGTTGGTTCCTACAACTCGCAGAAACGAGTCCTGCCGTTCAGCTATTTAGCTTCCACCCAGGTCCGTCACTCTTGATTCCAGACCGAGCCTTCATAGCACGAACGCTCGCCGTCCTTACCCTAGCCTACGGGACACTAGGTCCCTTGGCCTTCTTCCGCCTCTTCGACTCCTATTCAAAAGGATGCGTCTTCGAACTTGAAAACGTACGTCGCCTCAAACACATCGGCTGGTGGCTAATCGGCACTTATCCAGTGATGCTCATGTATGAGCTCTCGAAAACGTTTTGGAGCACGGCAACGTCTTTCAATATCAGCCCGGAAGGCAAGTTTTTCATGGGACTGTTCATTTTCATGATCGCTGCCATCATGAACGAAGCAACAAGGATGAACGAAGAACTCGCAGAGACGATCTAGCAGGAACTGCCGATGCCCCTCACCATCAATCTTGACGTCATGCTTGCGAAACGAAAAATGAGATCCAATGATCTCGCCTACGCGATCGGCATCACGCCTCAGAATTTGTCTGTACTCAAAACCGGTCGCGCCCGCGCCATTCGATTCTCCACGCTCGAAGCCATTTGCAAGACCCTTCATTGCCAGCCTGGTGATATTATCGAGTATCGCCCCAATGACGCGACGACCTAAGCAGCCGGCTCAATTACGAGCGATTCGGCTTCCATAGATCGATTGGCTTCTTGGCGTCCGTTTTGAAAGGGAGTTCAACTTTGCGCCCGGTGCGGGCCGACTCATAGGCGGCGAAAACAATCTCCAAAACAACGCGTGCATCCTCGCCAGTGACGATTGGTTGCTTGCCGTTCTGAACGCAATCGACAAAGTGCGCCATTTCTTGGTGAAAGCCGTAGTTGTAAGCTTCTTCGTAGATCGTGAATGACCAGCCTTTTGTCGAGCCAGCTTTTTCAACGGCATAGCCGTAGCCTTCAAGACTATAGGTTTCGATAGAATTGCCATGCAAAAGATCTGCGTAGGCGACCCCTTTCGAACCATGAACCTCGGCTCGATCATCCATCCCACCGAGTTTTGTCCAGCTTTCCTCAGCCAGACAGGTCGTGCCATTTTCAAACTCTAGAATCAACAGCGCGTTGTCTTCGCCTACAGTCTTATCAGTATGCACTTGCGTGCTCATCTGAGCATAAACAGATTTGACAGGGGGACGACCAAGCATCCAACGAAAGAATTCAATGGCGTGACACCCCATATCCATAACCACGCCACCCCCTGATCGTTCGACATCCCAGAAATGAGGGGCATGCGGGCCATCATGTTTTTCCGATTGCTTAATCAGTGTTGGATTTCCAAGCGCCCCTGAATCTAACAGCTCTTTCAAACGGACATATTTCGGCGCAAAACAAAGTTCCTCCGCATACATCAATTTCACCTTTGCCTCCGCAGCGGCAGCAATCATCTGATCCGCCTCGGCAAGATTGAGGCAGAACGGTTTTTCAATCACGATATGCTTCCCAGCCTTTGCTGCGGCAACAACGACTTCACAATGGAGATCATTAGGAATACCAATCACAACCATATCGATTTCCGGCATCGCAAGAAGCTCGTGATAGTCAGTGAAATGGTGAGGAATGCTATGAGTCTTCGCAAAGGTTTCGGCATTGCCGGGCGTGGGAGACGCCACTGCCATCATCGCCGCCGACTGACAACGCGAAAGCGATTCGGCGTGAATGGCGGATATGAATTGCGACCCAATGATTCCAACGTTAACCGATCTATTCATAACAAGGAGTTTCTAACAATTATCCGCCAAGCAGTGACCGAATTAAATTTCCCATCCCGTGCGGAAAGCAGGTTTGACATACGCCGCCGCTTCCGGAACACCTATAGCACTCATCGTATTCGCATTCCATTCGATGCGTTTTCCTGTCCGCAATGCCAAGAAGCCCAACAATAATCCTTCCGTCAATTTCGCGGCGTATCCAAAATCTGATTGCGCGGCTGGCCCGCCTTTGCAGGCATTAATCCACTCGAGGTGATGATTTTCTGTGCGCGGAAGAAACGGCACCGGAGCTTGATATTCACTAAAGGCCGCCTTCGGTAACAAAGCAAACATATCCCCCTCGTTTTCTCCACCACCGTGCCAAGTCCGCGTGTAGAGAGTTCCTTTGTCTCCAATCATAAGAGAGCCATTGTTGGTTATCTCTTCGCCGTGAAATAAGTCTTTAGGAGGCAGTTTCTTGCCATCATAGAAAGTCACTATAACCGGGGGGCGATTGCCGCGAGCAGGATATTCTAGTTTGATCACACTCCAGAGCGGCGGACAATCCTCCGTCTGCGGACCTGAGTCAATGACCTCAGCGGACGTTGGGATACCAAGATCAAGAGCCCAAAATGCCGTATCGAGATCATGCACCCCCATATCCCCGATTGGCCCCGTTCCAAAATCCCATCGACCCCGCCATTTAAATGGAACATACACCGGGTGATAAGGACGGTATGGAGCAGGTCCAAGCCACTGATTCCAATCAAGCGAGTCAGGGATTGGCGGCGTTGCTGTCGGGCGTTCCTCACCCTGTCTCTTA
>CAJXVR010000343.1 GCA_913061285.1 uncultured Verrucomicrobiota bacterium
ATCTACACTAGATCGCTCGTCGGCAGCGTCAGATGTGTATAAGAGACAGCCAATCAACAGCAAGCACCTGACCAGTGACTCCCCGCGACGCCTCTGACATGAAATAGACAGCAATACCATCGACATCGTCAGGACTTGCGATTCCTCCCTCGGCTAAGGGTTGCTTCGCTCTAGCATAAGACAGAATCGTCTCGTTTTCCTGCGCTCTTTGTGACATTGGAGTTGCCACCAAGCCTGGAGCAACGACGTTAAAGCGAATCTTCTCACTTGCGTAGGTCGCCGCGCACGAGCGGGTGAAACCAATGAGGGCAGACTTGGCCGAAGCATAGGCATGCGTTCCGAAATGCCGCGCCGCAGGCGAATACCCTAGCACCGACCCACAGTTCAAGATACTGCCCTGGACACCGTGTTCCCGAAACCACTTCACCGCGGCTCGATTCGAGTAGAACACCGAAGTCATGTTGAGTTCCATCGTCTTTGCCCAACCCTCATCCGTAATCTCATGTAACGGACCATCTCCCATCCGCCGACCAGACCCTCCCGCAACGTGATAGAGGCCTGTAAAGGCCCCAAACCGATTGACGGCTGCCGCTATCGAAGCAGCAGCCGTACCGGAATCTGTTGCGTCGCCACAGAGCCCATCAGATCCTCCACCTAAGAGATCAATCGCTTTCTCCACATTGGCTGCGTTGCGCCCTACGACAAAGACCTTCGCCCCGGCACGAACAAAGGCATGCGCCGCGGATAAGCCGAGGCCCGTCGTTCCACCAATAACAACAATCGTCTTATCCGCTAAACAACTCATTTAATGCCAACCTTACGAAAGCGCGTCTTTATGTGACGATAGTGGAACTTAGCATCACAGAGCTGTTCCAGTTTCGATGCACTGATGTGCTTCGAAACTTCAGGGTCCGAGAGCAGCTGTTGTTTAAAGTCAGCCGATTCATTCCCTGAATTCTTTGCTTTCCAGGTCTCCATCGCATTTCGTTGCACGATTTCATAGGATTGTTCTCGGGTCAGCCCTTGTCGAATCAACTCCAAGAGAATGGTTTGAGAATTCCACATCCCCAGCGATTTCGCCATGTTCCGCTCCATATTCCCCTCGTAAATGATCAACCCCTTCGTGAGCTGGGTTAATTTGTCTAACATGTAGTCGAGTAAGATGCAGGAATCAGGAAAGATCACTCGTTCGACCGAGCTATGACTGATATCGCGCTCGTGCCACAAGGCCACATCCTCCAGCGCAGCGACGGCATTGCCACGGAGGACGCGAGCTAGTCCACTTAATCGCTCTCCTGTAATCGGATTGCGCTTGTGCGGCATCGCGCTGGATCCCTTCTGCCCTTTGGCAAAGAATTCTTCCGCTTCGAGCACTTCTGTTCGCTGCAAGTGCCGGAATTCAGTAGCCCAGCGGTCAATACTCGAACCAATCAATGCGAGGCACGACATGAAATCGGCATGAATATCTCGCTGGATGACTTGAGTCGCGATCGGAGCAGGCTTGAGCCCGAGCTGCTTACACACGAAAGCTTCCGTCTTCGGAGAAAGATGAGCACTCGTCCCAACAGCGCCCGACAATTTACCAACGGCAATGCGATTACGAATGGCTTTGAGCCGATCCAATGAGCGCCCAAACTCGTCATACATGAGCGCCATCTTCAGCCCGAAGGTCGTTGGCTCCGCGTGAATTCCATGACTCCGCCCAATCATTGGCGTGAATTGGTATTTGAGAGCTTTCTTGCTGATCACCTTTCGGAGCTGAACGAGATCGTTCAGGAGAATATCAGCAGATTCTGTCATCTGCACGGCAAAGGCCGTGTCAATAATGTCGCTACTCGTAAGACCAAAATGGAGCCAGCGACTAGAAGGCGCCCCGATATTCTCCCCAACGTTGGTAGTGAACGCGATGACATCATGATTCAAAGTCCGCTCCAACTCTCGGCATCGATCAATCGAAAACGATGCTTTCGATTTCATCCGACGATAGTCCTTCACAGGAACAACCCCCTGTTCCACTAGAGATTCCGTTGCCAAGAGTTCGATTTGAAGCCAGATCTCGAGTTTTCGTTGCTCGGTCCAGATTTCTCGCATCTTTGGGCGAGAGTAACGTCCTATCATAGAGCCCCAAGAAACAGGATATTGATCATAGAAAAAAGAAAAACCTTAGCCAGAAAGGCTAAAGTTTTCTCAAGAAGGATTGCAGGGAGCTAACTTCGCCCCATTCGGGAACGGGCCGATTCTAAAATCTTGCGCTCTTTTTCAGTAAGGCTATGGATCCCGTGTTCCGAAATCTTTTCAAGAATGGGATCGATTTCCTTACTAATAAAATCCCCACCACCGGTCGGCGGCAACTCCTCGGCATCCCGAGAAAACGAAGCCCACGACTTCGTCCTCACTCGTGCCTTCACGTTCTGAGACGCTCGCCCAGAAAACGAAGGCGGCGTAAAGCGCCAGCTGTTTTGAATCACGTAGTGCACGTAGGCGATTCCAACAATGATCCCACCTAGATGAGCTCCATGGGCCACGTTCGACACAGGAACAACAATTCCAAAGACAGCGAGACCGATCGCAATCCATAGCATTGTCTGGGCTTTCAGAGCAACTGGAATCACAAAGAACAGTAGCAACGTAATCGTTCGCTCGGGAAACATCTGCGCGAATGCAGCCACCAGCGCAAACGCCGAAGCCGATGCTCCGACCACCCAGCCGCCAAAGGCTCCCGGAAAACTCCAGGCTAGCGCAATTTGAACAACGCCCCCAACAATGCCTCCGGTGAAGTAGAGTGTCAGGTAGTCCTTAACTCCTAACACCTCTTCAAGCGCCTTTCCAAAAAAGTAAATCACCAACAAGTTACAAAGCAGATGGAAGAGATTTCCGTGCAAGAATTGGTAGGTGACGAGCTGAAACACATATCCCTGTGAGACCCCTTCCTTACTGAGATAAAAGTAAGTTTCGATCGGAAGCGTTGAATAGAATACTACGAGCTGCTGAATAATAAACGCAGCCACGTTGGCATAGAGAATCGCTCTAGTCGCCGACCAGTTGGGACCAAAGGAACCACTCTTCATGTAGGAACGATCTTCCAGCATCTGAGACCACCCTACGACCTCAGACGCTTTTTTTCAACGGCGTTCTAGAAAAAGAGCCTTCCTAGCGGGTCTTCTAACACCCGCCCCCACATAAGGGCTTTCCTCTAGGGCCCTTCGATGCCAAATTCCTCAGAAGCAGCCCACTACGGACGCAGAGGAAATAAAATCACTTTGGATTCTGAATCGTCTCAGCAATCCTTCGAGACTTAGAACGACTAGGTCGAAGAAGGGCCGATCAGGCCTCCGCCAAAACAAATCGGTAACCAACGAATGTTCCTGGCGCTCACAAACAGGGTTGATTCTCGACCGAAAGGGTGCACACTTTCAAGTGATAGAGTATTATGAAATTCCGATTCTGCGTTCTAACGCTATTCCTTTCCCTCGCTTGCTCCACACTGGCTCTAAATTTAAGCCGGGGTGAGTCGGGAAGCATTGCTCAGCTAGTTGGCCAGATCCTTAGCAGCAACCATCTACGCCAGGAAGCCCTTAACAATCGGCTTTCCGATCTGGCATTGAATAATTACTTCGATGCCTTGGATGTGAATCATCAAGTCTTCATCCAGCCAGACATCGACGAATTCCGCGAAAAATATAGCGAGCAGCTTGACGACCTCACATTAGGGCGGAGAAACGCCCAACCCGCCTACATCATTTTCAAGCGATATATCCAGCGCCTCGAAGCGCGAATCGGCGAAGTCGAAGGCCAACTAGCAGCAGAACACGATTTCGAAACGGACGAGAGCATCGATCTGAAACGCTCCGAAAAGCCCTGGCCCGATACGGTCGAGGAGGCACGCGAACTATGGCGGAAACGGATCAAATCCGACCTCCTTCAGGGCCACCTCCAAAAAGAAGACACGAAAACCGTCACTGAGCGCCTTCAAAAGCGATACTCACGACTGCTTAAGTCAATGAATGACTTGGAACAAGACGACATTCTCCAAATCTATCTGAGTGCAGTCGGAGCTGCCTATGACCCTCATTCAACCTATTTCAATCCCCGCGGCGCTGAAGATTTTGAAATACACAGCATCAAACTCGAACTCACCGGCATTGGCGCGCTGCTTCGCTCTGACGACGGCTATTGCAAAATTGTCAGTCTCGTTCCAGGAGGCCCCGCGGAGCAGAGCAAACAGATCAAACCTAACGATCGAATCATCGCCGTCGCCCAGGGCGATGACGAGCCGGTTGACACCGTGGAAATGAAACTCACCAAAGTCGTGGACATGATTCGCGGAGAGCGCGGGACGGAGGTACGGCTCACGATTATTCCAGCGTCTTCGGTCGATGGTTCAGAAAAGAAAACGATTTCGATCATTCGCGACGTGATCAAACTCAAGGATCAGCAAGCTAAAGCTAAGATCATCGATCTCCCCCAAGAAAACGGCACAAACCCCCGCCTCGGAATCATCGACCTCCCTCAGTACTATGACAATTCGGCTCGTGATGTCCGCCAAATTATCAATCGGCTCAAGCTCGAAGAGGTAGACGGCATGGTACTCGATCTCCGTCGTAACGGCGGTGGCATCCTCGATGAAGCCGTCAAACTAACTGGCCTCTTCTTCGCAAAAGGCCCCGTCGTACAGGTTCGCGACTTCCAGAATTCCGTCACGATCCTCTCCGACCAAGACCCGCGCGTTGCCTACGACGGTCCACTGATCGTACTCGTCAGCCGACTCAGCGCCTCAGCTTCTGAGATTACCGCTGCAGCCCTTCAGGACTACGGAAGAGCCATCGTCATCGGAGATGAAGCCACCCATGGCAAAGGCACCGTCCAAACGGTCCAAGATCTTAGCCGCATCATGAGACAAATAAGAGGTGGTGGAGCAGCGGCCAAATCCGGAATGCTCAAGTACACCATTTCAAATTTCTACCGAGTTGCTGGAACCACCACCCAAAAATACGGTGTGAAGCCAGATATCATCCTGCCATCGGTTTACGATTACATGGAAATCGGAGAAGAACATCTTCCTAACAGCATGGAGCCTGACAAGATTCCAGCGGCAAGATTTCAACAATACGATCGCACCAAGAAATACTTGGCAGACCTACGAGAAAACTCCGAAGAGCGGGTCAACGCTAGCACCGACTTTGGATACGTCCGAGAAGACATCGCACGCTATCTAGAATTAAAGCAAAAAGAATCGATTTCTTTGAAAAAAAGCCTCCGATTGAAGGAAAAAGCAGCGGAAAAAGAAAGAACGGAGGCCCGCAAGTCCGAGCGCGAAACCCGTGAAGCCCCAGAAGAATCAGTCTTCCTCCTTACCCTTGACGCGACAAAAAAAGCTGAGGAACTCATCCCAATTCCTTTCCTAACGGCGGACGAACCAGAATCCGATGAAGCGACGCCGGAGGAAGACACTCCCGCAGCAGAGGACGGAACATCCGAGGACGAAGAAAGTGAAGACGGTGGGCGCAGATATGACCCTCATCTTCGCGAAGCGCTCCACATCCTCTCTGACTACATCAAAGCATTGAAGCAAGCCCCACCTACGGACGCGAAAGCAAACCTTTCATAGAGCGGCGAAGCTTTTCTATCGAAACACCGAACCTTTCTAGGAAGCCCCATCAGAGAGGCTCCGTGTTTCGCCCCCCTTCAAAGGGGCTCAATTTCCAATAAATGACAAGCCTGTTGCGTTACCAGGCTGAAGAGTGTAGTTTCCCAGCGGCCAAAATAAATGTCTGATTCAAACGAAAACCAACCGAATGACAACAAAGGTGGCGACATGAAAGTCCCACCACGAACGTTGCTCGTATGGATCGCGATCCTCGGCATCATTCCTCTCGTCATGTTTCTTCATGACCAGGATGAACTCCGAGGGCAACGATCGATGACCTACAACGAATTTGCCTACATCGTTACCAATGATTTGGTGACTTCTGGCAAAGTCATCTACAATCCGCAGTCACCGGAGCTCAAGGAAATCGTCGGTAAGTTCCGGGAATTCACACCAAACACGGACGGAACTCACTCGGTTACCGAAGGCAACCAGACGGAGATTCCGTTCAAAATCAAGATTCCTCTCCTACCTGACCTAGAAGCAGCTGTTTGGGGTTCCAACAAGTTTGAGGCTGGGGAACCAAACACATTCCTCATTGGGTTTTTCTACTCGATTCTCCCGTTCATCATTATCGCTGCCCTCATTTACTTCTTTCTGATTCGACAAATCAAGATGGCCGGCAAGGGAGCCCTTAGCTTCGGAAAAAGCAAGGCTCGAATGCTCGCTAAGGATAAGAACCGGACCACATTCAAAAATGTTGCTGGCGTTGAAGAAGCCAAGGAAGAGGTCTCTGAGCTCGTTGAGTTCCTCAAAGACCCTAAGAAATTCCAAAAGCTTGGCGGAAAAATCCCAAAAGGAATCTTGATGATCGGGTCTCCAGGAACGGGAAAAACGCTTCTAGCCCGGGCCATTGCCGGCGAGGCAGATGCTTCTTTCTTCAGTATTAGCGGATCAGATTTTGTCGAAATGTTTGTTGGTGTCGGCGCAAGTCGTGTGCGGGATATGTTCGATCAGGCTCGCAAGAACACCCCCTGCCTAATCTTTATCGATGAGATTGATGCCGTTGGACGAAGTCGTGGCCATGGGCTTGGAGGCGGGAACGACGAACGAGAACAGACACTCAACGCTCTCCTTGTAGAAATGGACGGTTTTGATACCCAAGAAGGAATCATCATCATTGCCGCTACCAATCGTCCAGACGTTTTGGACCCTGCGCTTCTGCGGCCGGGTCGCTTTGATCGGCAAATCACGGTCAATCTCCCTGACATTCGTGGCCGAGAAGCCATCCTCAAGGTCCACGCACGGAATGTGAAGCTCGCACCGAATGTGGACTTGGCAGTGATCGCACGAGGCACCCCTGGATATTCTGGGGCGGAATTAGCAAACCTCTTGAACGAGGCAGCTCTCTTAGCAGCACGATCGAACAAAAAGTCGATTGGAATGTTCGAGCTCGAGGAGGCCCGTGACAAAGTGCGCTGGGGCCGAGAACGCCGTAGCTTAGCGATGTCGGATGAAAACAAGAAGATAACAGCCTGGCACGAAGCAGGGCACGCTCTCATCAACGTCATCCTGGAACACACCCACCCTCTTCACAAGGTCACCATCATCCCACGCGGGCAGTCCCTCGGCTCTACCATGTCCCTTCCAAAGCAAGATGTCTTGAATCGATGCAAGAAGGAAATGGAGGACATGATCGCAGTCACCATGGGAGGCCGTATCGCTGAAGAACTCGTCAGTCATGATTTTTCAACGGGTGCCGCCGGAGATATTCAGCAGGCCACGAGCATCGCTCGAGCTATGGTTTGCCATTATGGAATGAGTGATAAGCTTGGTATGGTGCAATACGGAGAAGATAGTGACTACGTATTCCTTGGCAAAGAGATGACCCGCGGTAAGGACTACAGTGAATCAACCGCTCAGGAAATTGATCGTGAAGTGAAACGTCTGATCGATGAGGGATACGAAAAAGCAAACACCATCATCACAGAGAACCGAGAAAAACTGGAGCTTATCGCCAATTCGCTCCTAGAACATGAGACGCTTGACGGCGCTCAGGTTGCTGAAATCGTAGAAACCGGAAATTTCACTCCACCAGCCTCACCAGAAGGAGCCGCCAAGGCAGACGACGGAGAGGATGCGAATGAGTCGAAGGATGCGGCGGCCCCTGAGGACGTCAAAGTTGACCCAGGGTTCGAAGGAACAGCCCCTGCCACAGCCTAAGGGAGCGACGCCTTACATAGAGGCCCCACGGACGCTTCTCTCAAGTTCCACCAACAAACCGACTATGCCCGCATCGGACAGCAGCAACCTAGTCATTGCGCCTTCGCTTCTGGCAGCTAACTTCTCTCGACTCGACCGCGAGGTAGAGAGACTCAACCGCTCTGGAGCGGAATGGATCCATCTCGACATCATGGATGGCCATTTCGTGCCGAACCTCAGTTTTGGGCCCGACACGATCAAGTTTCTGCGCCCCCTCACCGACCTCTACATGGATGTTCATCTCATGTGTGAACGTCCAGAGATTCTCATTGAATCGTTCGTAAAATCCGGAGCCAATTCCATCACCATTCATGCGGAGCTAGACAGTCGAGTGAAGGATCTTCTTTGGCAAATTCGCTCCTGTGACGTGCGAGTGGGGCTTGCGATCAATCCCCCCACCTCGCTAGAAACAGCCCTTCCATTCCTTGACGTAATCGATCTGCTACTAATCATGACCGTCAATCCAGGATTCGGCGGACAAAGTTTTATCCCTGAAGTTTTGCCGAAAATTGACGCAGCCCACCGGCTCCGAAAAGAGCAAGGGTTGAACTTCCGCATCGAAGTGGACGGCGGCATTAACTCGAATACGGGAGCACAGTGCACCCAAGTTGGCGCCGACACCCTTGTGGCAGGCCTGTCTCTTATACACATCTCCGAGCCCACGAGACCTCTCTACATCT
>CAJXVR010000344.1 GCA_913061285.1 uncultured Verrucomicrobiota bacterium
CGAGATGTAGAGAGGTCTCGTGGGCTCGGAGATGTGTATAAGAGACAGCTGTCGGACTTCTAGGGTTCCCGCCATTTGAGTGATGATATTTCGGGCGGATGCCAATCCGATACCGATCTCAAGGGTGTCTTCTCCCGGGAGGACAAATGGGGTGAAGAGTTTGTCTTTGTCGAAGGTGGCCAGTCGTTTGCTTTGGAATCGAATGCTGAGGATGCTTCGGTTTTTCCTTGGTTTGGTCCTAGCCGTGAGATGGAATGTTTGGGTTGCATCGGGGCTGACGTCAGCGTAGCGGGCGATGCTTCGAATTGCCTTGGACAACCATTCTTGATCGGCGTAGACGGTGCTTGCTTTTGCTGCTAGTCGAATCTCAATGGATGCTTCTGGGCAGGTGTACTGCTGGAGATCGACCATGATTTGACTCAACAATCGGGTGAGGTTGAGGGGCCTTCGTTTGAAGGCGTAGTTTTCTGAGAATGCACTGAGTTGTTCGGTGCACGCGCTAGCTTTCGATGCGGCGGTCTCAATCTGTCGGAGCGCTGTCTTGCAGTCGCTCTCGATACTCGGATAGCTCGAAACCGTTCGTTCGAGGAGATCTCGATGACTGACGATTGAGGTTAAATGCTGGTTCATCGCCTCAGCGATGCAGTTGGCCATTCTGCTGATAGTTTGCTTGTCCGGGCTTTGGGATTTGCTTGTCTCGGACTCAACCGCCATCTGGTTTGGGCCAAGAGGGGGGTGGAAAACAAGGAGGAATTGTCTGTCAGGGAGTACCGTAACCCTAATCTCTTGATGGATGATCACGCCGGTCTTGGAAGCGAGCTTTGGTTGGATTGTTACGGTATGCCCCTCAGGAAGCGCTTGCAGATGCGATGGTATTACCGAGCTGCTCTCATCGGATAAGAGTTCGTCAATGGCGCGGTTCTGGAATTCATCTTCACTGTAACCAAAGAGTTCTTGGCTCTTGGGGTTAGTGGTGAGGATAGAATGTCCTTCTGAGATGATGAACATCGCTTGTGAAGACTGCTCGATGACCAATTGAGCAAGGGATATTTCGGGTTTTGGATGAAGCCTTGAACGCTCGCGCTCCATGACGATCGCTGCGAGATGGCCAAGGCGACTCATGAGTTCCCACTCAAGATCTGTAGGCAGTTTCGGTTCGGTGTAGTAGCAAGCGAAAGTTCCCATGACCTCCTTATTGCTGGAGATTATTGGGGTTGACCAACAAGCTCGAAGTCCGTGCTGGGAAGCAATGTCTTTAAAATCACTCCAGAATGGATGGTGAAGAATATCTTCGACCACAATCGGTGTTCCTCGATAGGCAGCCGTTCCGCAAGATCCAACTCCGTCGCCAATGACAATCCCATCGATCGCTTGATTATAAGAATGGGGAAGATTCGGGGCCGTCAATACTCGCAGGCGTTGTGACCCTGCTTCGAGCCCAAGGATGGACCCCATGACATCGCCCGAAACCGTTTCCAAGGCGGTAACGATCTGGTTCAAGACCTCTGAGGCTGGGTTGCCCTGTGCGACTGCTACGAGAATTTCGTTCTCAGATTCTAGAATTCGACTGCGCTGCAGGGTTGACGGCATTGGTGTGACTATACCAAGGCCGATCTCAGTGGGAAGACGGAATTTAGGGAAGAGTGTCGAATTTTAGGTTGATTCCGATTTTGGGATGCTTTTTGGTTTTGAATCTTAGTTCTTGAGCTGATTTAGGAGTTCTACCGGGTGAAGAGCGGCTCTTTTTGCCAGATGTGAAATCTGCTGTCGGCAGCTGGTCCCTGAGGCGATGAGGGTGGTATCTGGGGGAAGCGCCGTTATTGTTTCGATCAGGGGTGTTGCCACTTGGCGCGAGAGCTCGTAGTTGTCTTTGAGCGCTCCAAAGGCTCCTGCCATCCCGCAGCATCCTTCATCAATGACCTGTCGATTGGGAAGCAAACGGGATGTGTAGGCAAGTAATTGGCTTGGGGAAAGGATTGATTTGCAGTGGCAGTGAAGGTGGATCGCGACTGGCCGATCGGTCGATTTCAAATGAGAGGTCAAGTGCTCTGATCCCTTGTCGAACATGAACTCTTCAAGCAGAAAGCAGCGTTTCGCTATGCTGGTCGCTTCGGCCAATCCGAATTCCTTGTAGTCGTCGACGAACATTGAATGGCAAGAGGGTTCGAGAAATAGAATGGGCCAGTCGACCGAGAGTGCTGCGATTTGGTGAAGATTGTGTTCTGCAAGCTGTCGAGCGCGAGGGAGATCTCCCTGGCTGAAGGCTGGCCTCCCGCAACATGAACGTTGCTTGATGAGGGTTACAGCGAAACCAGCAGATTCGAGGAGTTCGACGGCGGCGACCCCTATTTGGGGCTCGTGGTAGCGAGTGAACGTATCGTCCCAGAGAATCACCTGCCGGCCTTTCTTTGAGGAAGGCATTTCTCTCTTGCGATACCAGGTGTCGAATCGTTGTTTGGCGTAGTGTGGCAATGGACGTTCTGATGTGAGCCCTAGTCCCGCTTCGAGCATACGCTTGATCGACTGTGATTGAAGCAGCCTGTTTGTCAATCCGGGAACCAGAGTTCCGAGTTTTCCCAGAAGATCCGCTTCGCTGATGAGTCTGTTCAATAGCGGGCGCCGTAAATGTTGATAGCGCGCGTTTAGGAGCTCCGCCTTCAGCAGTGAAAGATTGACGTTAGACGGGCATTCGGTCGCGCATGCCTTGCATGCCAAGCAATTCGAAAGCGCATGGTCAAGTTCTGGGGAATTCAGAGGCGCGTCGCGGGTGCTCGATCGTTGGTCAATTGCCGCCCTGATGAGGTTGGCTCGGCCTCTGGTAGACATGCTTTCCTCTCCTGTTGCAAGGTAGGTTGGGCACATCGTGGCCGTCTCTTTCCGGCAACCGCCGCAGCCATTGCATTGATTGAGGTGCCCGGTGAAAGATTCGTCTTTGGCGGCGTAGTGAAGCTGAGGGCGAAAGGGAAGGTCCTCATCGTGGGAAACGGTGGTTCTGAGCTGCTCCGTGATGCCCGTGTTCTCATCGCCAAAGATTTTCCCTGGGTTCATGAGATTGCTTGGATCGAAAGCCGCCTTCACTTGCTTCATCGCGTCGAATAGCTGGGGGTCGATTTGCTCTCGCAGGTACTCCGCTCGAGCGATCCCAACGCCATGTTCAGCTGCAATCGAGCCTTTGAATTCTTTGACGAGGGCGGATACTTCGGAGGCGAGCTGACGGAATCGGATGCGATCCTCGTGGGACTGAAGATCGACGACAGGGCGAACGTGAAGCAGTCCGGAGGCGGCATGGCCGTAAAAACATGCTGAGAGATCCAGGTTTTTAAGGAGCTTTTGAAGCGCCGACACGTACTCCGGTAGCCGGTCCGGAGGGAGTGCCGCGTCTTCGATCCCGGTTGTTGGTTTTGCAGCACCTTTGCATCCGGTCAAGAGGGAGAGGCCGGCTTTACGAAGTGACCAGACAAGATTCATCTCATGGTCTTGCGTGGCGAATTGAGTTCGGGTTCCAAGCTTGAGGTCACGAAGGAGGCCTAGTTTGTCGTCGACGTCCGAATCGAATTCGACAATGAGAATCGCTTCGCTTGGCTGCCGGTCAATATCGAGGAAGTGCCGCGCGGCTTGAAAGGCGAGTTGCCCTTTGGTTTGATCCAGGAGGATTCGATCGATATGCTCCACGGCCGTTGGGTCGAGGGATTGGAGGCTCACACTTGCTTCCATTGCCTCGCTGATTTGCTGAAAGTGAACGAGTCCAAGAACCCTTGTCTTTGGGATTGGAACGACTCGTAGCTCGGCTTCAAGAAATCCTGCAAGGGTTCCCTCACTGCCGCAAAAAACTCTGGGCCAATTGGGGGCCTTGGCCTGCCATTGATGAAGCGCATAGCCGGGCCAGCCCTTAATGATGGGGCTTGATCTGATTCGTTCGAGTTCACCGTGATTACTTGCGGTGAGCTTGTCCAGAAGTTGGTTTTGTTTCTGAAAGGGGCTGGAGTGAGGGCTGAGTTGTGTGATTTTTCCCTCAATGGTGATCACCTTTAGGCTTTCGATGTGCTCGCTTGTGGTGCCGTATCTGGGAACTCGAGCCCCTGAGGAATTGTTGCCGATCATGCCTCCGATCGTTGCGCGAGAGGATGTGGCGACGTCGGGTCCGAAGGTGTATCCGTAGGGGCGCAAGAAGCGATTCAATTGATCAAGGACGACACCGGGGCCGACCCGAACTAAGCGACGGTCTTCATCAAAGGAATGAATGCCCTTACCGTGTTTGGCGAAATCGACGATAAGCCCGCTCCCAATTGCACCGCCAGCGAGGCCCGTGCCCGCGCCTCGCGGAGTGATGCTGATCTGCGCTTCGGAGGCTGTTTGAAGGATGAGTGACGCTTCTTGAGCATTCCTAGGGAAGGCGATTGCTCTTGGCGTTATTTGATAGATGGATCCGTCTGTAGCATAGAGCTGCCTTGTGAGATTGTCCTCTGCAACACGGATGCCGTGCCGCTGTAGCTTCGATAGCATGAAACGATCCGTTTTCTTTCGTTGCTCAATTCGGCCTGAGTAGGCTTCGGCACTGCTTCAATTCCGCCTATAGAAAAAATCAGGCTGTGGCTTCTACTGAGCAACCCCGAACGAGTGTTCAGGTCTGGAGGTTGCCTTGTGTGAAGTTCTCCCACATCTGAGATTTTCTCTGACCTGGCGCTGGCCGATCAAGTGAAGGGCCGCAGATAGACCATTACAATTGCTGTCGCCACAAGGGCAAGGCTCAGCACGGCGAGAAGTGGGATTTTCTTAGGCTGTCGATAGGCAATTCCTGCCATTGCAGAGAGCCCTAGCCAACATACAATCTTGATAATAATCCATCCGGGAAATCCATACTTCAGCAAGCCGGCTAGGCCGAACCCGGCAATCAGTACGACGAGGCTCGCGATGCCAGATACGGCGAGCACTTTCCGTTTAAGAACCGGGAGCGGATTGGCGAATGCGGCAAAGGTCGATCCGAAAAGGATGAGGACGCCCAGAACATGAAGGATTTGAAAATATCGAGGATCCATAGACAGGGAGTATCGGTAAGCTTCTGGATATCGCAATCGAACAATTGATAAATCTTCCGACAATCACGCGGGCGATTCGGTGCTTGTGGCTCGGCCTGTTTTTTGAAACCACTCCATGAACTTTGCCGCCGAAGCGTCAGAGTTCATGATGGGAATGCCACCTTGTTGCTTGATGACCGCGGCGTCTGCTGTTTCAAAAACTCGGACAATGACCGGTTTGTCTCGCAAGTAGCTGAGAACTGTTTTCGCTTCATTGGCCCGGCGCATTGAGGAAATCACGAGTTTCGCTCGATCTGCTCCTGCTTCTTGGAGTACTTTAATATCGGATCCGTCCCCCCGTAGGCAGCGCACTTTGGCCTGATTAAGGTGCTCGATTACGACTGGGTCATCATCCACCACCAACACCGTGTGGCCGGCGGCGATCAGTGGTTTGATAACCCACATGCCGCCGGTGCCGAAGCCCAGGACGAGGATATGATCCTCGATTCCAAGGGTCTCGCGACTTTTGCGTCGGCCAGGATGGAAATGCATCAGCCAGCGGGTGACCCGATCGTTGGCTAGCAATGGCGTGAGGGTCATGGTGAATGCTGCCACCCACGCAATGATTCCTAAAACGTCTCGGGATATTTCACCAAGGGTAATATGGCCCGTGATTCCGAGCACCAGAGAGAACTCGCTGCTCTGCGCGAGCAAGATGCCGGCTTCGATTGCGTTTCTCGAGGAAAGGCCGAAATGTTCAGCGATGGCAGCGACGAGTGGTGGGGTGAGCGTAATCAGTATGAGCCCGAGAACGATGCCCTTGATGAGAATGATCGGGTCATCGGGGATCCCTACAAAGGCTCCAAGCGCGGTAAAAAAGATCGCCAGGAAGAAATCGTTGAGTGACGAGAGGAGCGCTCGAACGATGCCGTTGATGGGGAAGGACGAGAGGGCAAGTCCAGCCGCGAAAGCCCCTGCGATGGTGGGGATGGAGAGCAGGTTCGCAAGGCCGGTGAAGAAGAATAGCTGAGCTAGGACGACCAAGAGGAGAATCTCGTTCTCGAGATTCCTGCGTAGGATGAACCAAGGCACGAACCATCGTTGGCTGGCGAGAGCCAGGCCTCCGAGAATTGCCGTGCTGATGATCCCTTGAAAAACGGCGAGGGCGCCATGAGGCACGCGAGCGATGAGGATGATCAGCAAGATCATGAGCACATCTTGGAACAAAAGAACTCCGACGACGAGGCGGCCAAAAGGTTCAGCCATTTGACGGCCTTGGCTGAGAAGCCGAACCACAACGAGGGTCGAGCTGGTGGAAAGGGCGAAGGCGAGATAGAGGGCGGATTTTGCTTCAAATCCGAGTGCTTGGGCGACGAAGAAACCAACCAAGCCAGCGGCAAAAAACTGAACCACACCAACCCAAATGACAGTTTTCTTCTGATGCCCGAATCGTTGGGGGTTGAGCTCAATACCGGATGCGAAAACCAAGAAGGTGAGCCCGAGCTCGAGAGCGCGTTGGAGGTCGATTGTGTTCTCGTGCGAAACGAAGGTAGAAACTGTGATGCCGCCTAACAGGAGGAAGGGAATGACCGGGATTTGGAATCGTCTGGCGATGCCGAACCCGGTGGCTGCGATAAGGAGTAAGACCGTGATCTCTGTCATCAGGATAGAATTCCCATCTCGCTGAGTTTATCATTCTGAAGCTTGATGCCATCGACCTTTGGAATCATCAGATAGGTCACATCCATCTCCAGGAGATTGTTAGTTTCGTCGAGATCGACGGCGTGAATGGCACAATCGACGTGAAGCTGTCGGCACCGATAGGCGAGGAGGTCGTTGGTGTCCTCGATATGGAGTGCTGAAATCAGTAGCTTAGCTTGGGGAAGATTTGCTTCTTCAAGCACGGCCCAGTCTTCGGCATTTCCCACCAAGGTGCGACAAGAGAGCTGGTTGAGGCGTTGTGGGTTGGTATCAATCGCTAGGACGGTTTCGCCCTGCTTGCTGAGCTGTTCGGCGATGATGGTGCCGAGGGAATTGACGCCGACTAAGATAATATGTTGGCTGAGAAGAGAAGACGATTCGGTTTGTGATTGGCTGTCTTCGGCTCCGAAGAGGTTGAGAATCTTCCTGTGTTTCAGGGCGCGGTAGAGGAGACTCTTATATTGAATCGCGTAGGCAGAAAGCGAGATGGTTGAAAGGCCAACGAGACCGATTACTGAGAGGATGGTTTCATTGATGAGGCCCTTGGAAAAGGCGAGCGACGCGAAGATTAGCGAGAATTCGCTGATCTGGCAGAGGAGAGTCCCGGAGAAAAAGGCGGATTTTTCGTCAATTTTCAAGCGGGTTGTTGTCACCATGACCACGCCAAATTTCCCGATAAGAACGAAGACCGTCAAGGCAGCCGCGGTGAGCCAATATCGAGCCGGAAGGTCGAGATTGAGATTGATGCCGAGCGAGGTAAAGAATACAGCGATGAAAAAATTCATGAGCGGGTTCACCCGCCGGCCTAGTTCATGATTGAAGGGGAGTTGCGCCAGACTCACGCCTGCCATGAAGGCGCCAATCTCGTGGGAGAGATGGAACCAATGGGCGATCTGAACCAGAATGAAACACCAACAGAGGCTCCAGATAAAAAGCATGCCAGGATAGGTGCTCGCCCAGTTCAGGAGTCGAAGGAGGAGGAAGCGTGAGGCAAGGAGGGCAATCGCAAGAAGCGTAATCATTCCGCCGATCGCTTTGACCGTCTTCCCGACAGTATCGGTGAATGAGAAGGCGACGTCTTTTTCGATTCCAGCCAATATTGTTAGCAAGAGAATGGCGACAAGATCTTGGACCAAAAGGACTCCAATGCCGATGCGGCCGTGGAGTGAATCGAGCTCCTTTTTTTCGGCGAGTACTTTGACGACCACGACCGTGCTGCTGAAGGTTAGGGCGGTCCCCATAATAAGCGCCGTTTGGAGCTCGAAGCCCAATAACATGCAGCAACCTAAACTCAGGATAAGGGTGACGATAATTTGGCCAGTCCCCGAGAGTAGGGCGACTTTCCCAAGGTTTCGAATCTTTGCAATGTCGAGCTCGAGCCCAACCAAGAAAAGCAGGAGAACGATGCCGACTTCAGAAATGATCGAAACCGATTCGGCATCTCCAATGATCTGAGTTAGGGGACCGAGAACAACCCCAGAAATGAGATAGCCCACGATTGTCGGTACGCGGAGTCGCCGGGCGATCATTGCGAAAATCGCTGCCGCGATAATCATGATTCCGAGGTTTCGAATGAAGTCTTCGTCAACCATCCCTAATTTACCCAACGAATCGTCATTCTAGATATTGGAAAAGCCGCCGAGCTGAAAGTGGGATCGCGTCATTAGTGGCTTAGGGGTGAAACGGCAAGAACTGCCCATGGACGGCTTCCAGATTGAATACGCTCGGTGCTAGTGAGCCTGTCTCTTATACACATCTCCGAGCCCACGAGACCTCTCTACATCTCGTA
>CAJXVR010000345.1 GCA_913061285.1 uncultured Verrucomicrobiota bacterium
GACAGGGGCCTATCTTGCCGAGCGGCTGGGGCTACCACTCGTAAGCTTTGTTGATGAGATTTCGTTGGAAGGAAACGCGGCCTTGATGCGGCGTCAAAGCGATGATGGCTGGGAAAGATATCGTGTCCCACTCCCGGCCGTTGCAACAATCACAAATAGCGATGACAACCTGCCGCGCATTCCGAAGACGAGGGACATAATGAAGTCATCGCGTCAGTCGATACGCCAGATTAGCCTACAAGAGCTCGGACTTTCGAATGATCACTTGGAGGCAGTGGGGCTGAGGGTTGATTCATTGAGTCTCCCGACCGAAAAGCTGAATTGTGAATTCGTTGAGGGTGAGACCTTGGAGGCAAGGATTGAAGACTTGGCGGAGAAGATCACCACGATCGTTAAACAGGTATGAGGGTTGTTAGCATTCTAATAGAGTCGGAGCCGGTTCAGTCGTTCCGTGGTGTTTGTGCTGCTGGGCAACGCTTGGCGGCAGAGCTTAAGGCTTCGTTTGAAATTCTCGCTCCGGCATCGATGCCAGATGAGAGCCAGAAGGAATTATCGTCGTTCTGTGACTCTCTGCTACTTGCGGAAGGATTGGATCGACTGGATCAGTCACCGGAAGCGATCTTGGCAAGCTTGACCGACATTCTAGGGCGGGATGTGCCTCGGGTAATCATTTTTGGGAATAGTGTTCACGCTCAGGAAATTGCGCCTCGTTTGGCCTTTCGACTCGGTGGGAACTGTGCCGGGGATGCCCAATCCTTGGCGGTTTCCACAAACGGGATTTCTGTAACTCGTTCTGTCTATGGGGGCAAGGCCAGTGCCGTTCTTGAATTACAGAAGGCGCCCGCAGTCGTCTGGGTGCGGCCTGCGGTGATGGGCAATGCCGATGTGAGATCAGCGTCAGGGAAGATTTTATCTGTTGCGAAAGGGGACTCAGTGGAGCCTGCAAGTACCCTGGTCGAGCGTCATTCAGAGTCGAGTGGAGGGGTTCGGCTAGAGGACGCTCGAGTGATTGTTTCGGGAGGGCGTGGGCTAGGGAGCGCTGCTCCATTCGAACGATTGAAGGCATTGGCCGACCCGATGGAAGCGGAGTTGGCTGCTTCTCGAGCAGCCTGCGATCTCGGGTGGGTTCCACACTCCTGGCAGGTTGGGCAAACGGGTAAAAAAGTGGCCCCGGATCTTTACTTGGCGATAGCAATGTCCGGTTCGAGCCAGCATCTCATGGGAATTGCTGATGCGAAGAATATTGTCGCGATTAATACCGATCCCGATGCTCCAATTTTCAAACATTGCCGATTCGGGATTGTTGAGGATTACGATATGGTCGTTGATCGACTACGGGACCGGCTCATCGAGAAACTCAAATGAACGCTGCTGAGGCCACTCGAGAGGTAATGTGGAACATTAAGCATGGGTGGCTGATGTACGCTCTGCTGGCTCCGACTCTCTTGGTTGCTGGCGCAGGGATCTATTTTCGAGTGGCTCAGTGGCGACGGGGGCGCCCTGCAGTTCGGTTGGATCAGCCCTGGAAACGCCTGGCTCACTTTTGGCAGCACGCACTGCTCCAACGCCGGACAATGCGGAAACGTTACGCGGGAGTTTTTCACGCGTTTATCTTCTGGGGCGTGATCACCTTGGTGGCTGCAACAACGGTGGTGATGATCCACCATGACTTCGGTGTGCCCATTATGAGGGGCCGTTTCTATCTCTATTTTCAATCTTTATTCGTCGATGTTCTCGGAGCGTTAGCAGTGATTGGCGTGTTAATGGCTGGGTTTCGGCGATGGCGAATCCGGCCTCCGCAACTTGTGTACAGCGACGAGGCCTCATGGATCCTCATTCTTAGCCTCGTTATTTTGAGTTCCGGATTTCTGGTTGAGGGTTGGCGAATTGCAGTAACGAATGATCCCTGGGGTATTTGGTCGCCGTTCGGTTATTTGGTTGCGCTTGTTTCTCAGTCGCTTGTTTCTGATGCTGTGTTGCAGGAGGCGCATTGGTTCCTTTGGTGGGGGCACTTGTTCTTGGCTTTCGGGTTCATCGCGTGGGCGCCCTATACCAAGATGATTCATCCGCTGACATCTGCCTTGAATATTTACGCTGCCAACTTAAAGCCGGTAGGAGCCTCTCTCACTTCGGTCGATTTTGAGTCTGAGGATTCCTTTGGAGTGAATCGCTTAGAGGATTTTACTTGGAAAGATCGACTGGACTTCGATGCGTGTACGGAATGTGGTCGCTGTACTGAGGCTTGTCCTGCGAATGGCGTGGGCAAGCGGCTTTCACCACGAGACATTATTCTCGGACTGCGTGATCATATGCATCGCGCCGGAAAACATACCTTGGACAGTGAGGATGAGAAGGGCGGGCTAGCAGCGTTGCTTCCCGCTCTCGCACCAGAGCTTCTCTGGCAGTGTACGACTTGTGCCGCCTGCGTAGAGGCATGTCCCGTGAGCATTGAGCAACTTCCGAAAATTGTTGATCTACGACGCTATCAAGTCATGGAAGAAGCGTCTGTCCCTGAATCAATTCAAACGGCGATGACGTCGCTTGAAACCAGAGGGCATCCCTTTGCCGGTTCGCGATTCTCCAGAGTCGATTGGCTTGAGGGACTGAATATTCCAAGCCTCAATGATACGGGCGAGAGTCCTGAGGTGCTCTTGTGGGTTGGATGTGGTGGTGCCTTAGTGGAACGCAATCAAAGATCGACTCATGCTTTGGCGTCTTTGTTGCAAAGGGCTGGGGTCAATTTTGCGATTCTTGGAAGAGAGGAATCGTGTACGGGAGATCCTGCTCGAAGAGTTGGGAATGAGTTTCTTTTTGAACAATTGGCGCAGAAAAACATCGCGAAATTTGCCAAGCATCAGGTGAAGAAGGTCGTGACTTCCTGTCCTCATTGTTTCAATACCTTTAGGAATGAATATCCGTCGCTCGGAGCGGACTTTGAGGTTGTGCATCATACGGAGTTCTTAGGGGAACTCATTCAGCGGGGGCACCTAAAGATGAAGAAAGGTGATCTAGGGAAAATCACGTTTCACGATCCGTGCTATTTGAGTCGACACAATGGCATCACCAAAGCACCCAGAAATCTGCTCGGCGAGATTTCCCAAGAAGGACTCGTCGAAACGAAGCGGACAGGCCGTGAAAGCTTTTGTTGCGGCGGCGGAGGAGGGATGAGTTTTGTGGATGACACCGCAGGGCAACGAATCAATCAGGAGCGCAGTCGTGAGCTATTGAACACGGGGGCTAAGACGATCGCTGTCGGTTGCCCTTTCTGCACCACAATGGTGGAAGACGGGGTCGGGGCTGAAAATGCAGGGGGAACGGTTGCGGTGAAGGAATTGTCTGAATTGATATTGGAGGCGAGCGAAGAGGCATAGAGTTTCGTGGAGAGGAAAGTGCAATGGATTTAAGACTAACTGCGGAGGAAAGAACATTTCGGGACACGTTCAAGACGTGGCTCTTAGCGAACCTGCCCGAGGGTGAACACTCAGGAAGGAGGGAAACAGACCCCGATTACATGAACGCGATGCGTGCCTGGCAGAAAAAACTGTTTGATGGTGGATGGGCTGGTGTTTCGTGGCCAAAGGAGTTTGGCGGGCGAGGTGCGAGCCCGATTGAGGAATCGATTTTTCTGGGAGAACTTGCTTCCGCGAAGGCTCCTGAACGCGTGGGGGTCATTGGCGAGGGCTTGGTCGGTCCGACGATTATTGCCGCTGGGACCGATCAACAGAAATCTGAGTTTCTCCCGCGAATTCTTGACGGGACCCATATCTGGTGCCAGGGCTTTTCAGAACCCGACTCGGGCAGTGATGTGGCGGCGCTTTCTACCAAGGCCGTTCTCGATGGCGATCATTACGTTGTCAATGGGCAGAAGATCTGGACAAGTTTTGCTCAGATTGCTGATTGGTGTTTGTTGCTTGTTCGAACCGACCCCAAGGCGCCAAAACATAAAGGAATCAGTTGCCTCTTGGTCGATATGAAGAGTGAGGGAGTCTCAGTGCGTCCTCTCCGGCAAATGTCCGGAGATTCGGGGTTCAATGAGGTGTTTTTCTCCAATGTCCGGGTTCCGGTCCATCATCTCTTGGGTGACTTGAATGACGGTTGGCGAATTACAATCACTGCGCTCATGAACGAACGAGCCAATTTAGGGAGCGGTTTGTACATGATGTTCAAAGCAGCGATGGATGAATTGATGGCGAAAGCAAGAGAGTTGACCCAAGGAGGGGTTCCGTTGGCACAGAACCCGATCAATCGTCAAAAGATTGCCCAGGCGTACCTTGAGCTAGAGATTTTTAAACTGAATTCTGATCGGGCGCTGTCTCAAATTTCCCAGAACGCTGTGCCGGGGCCCGAGGGGTCGATTTTGAAACTGTATTGGAGTGAGATGAATCAACGCCTCGTTCGGACGGCGATGGAAGTTCTCGGAGACCGGGCTCAACTCGATGAGTTTGATCAGGGGCGATGGATCTATCGTTACCTCCGTTCCCGGGGAAACACGATCGAAGCGGGCACGAGCGAGATTCAGAGGAATATTATCGCGCAACGGGTTCTGGGCTTGGCTCGGAGCTATTAGTTCAAGAGAAGCGATACGATAAAGGAGATTGACGATGGAATTTGAACTCTCAAAACCGCAGCAGTTATTGCAGGAATCAGCAAGAACGCTCTTTCAGCGAACGTGCAATCCAGAGCGAGTTCGTGAACTCATGGAGACAGAGACCGCACACGATGACACGCTTTGGAGTGAGTATGTCGACCAAGGATGGACAGGGCTCACTCTCCCTGAATCGGTGGATGGTTTGGATCTCGGTGTTGTCGAGCTCGCCGCCTTGATGGAGGAACTGGGACGAGCTTGCGTCCCAGGAAGCCTGGCGGCGTCGACCTGTGCTGGCATCTTGCTCAATGAACTCTCGAGTCACGATATTGCCGTTTCGATGTTGCAAGAGATCGTCGAAGGAAAGATGCGCGCCGCTGTGGCCTTGCACGAGGAGGTTCCGGATTGGGATCCTACCAACGTTCAAGCGTCCCTTGGGAGAGGCGCAGGCCAAATTGTGCTTGAGGGTGAAAAAACCTTGGTTGGCGGCCTGCTTGGTGCCGACGTGATTCTTGTGGTGGTATGGGACGAGAATGAACTCGCAATCGTATCCGTTCCGAGCTCGCATGAGGGCGTGGAAATTCGGTCGACACCGGGAATCGATCGTAGTCGTCCGCTTGGTTCGGTTCGGTTCAATAGTGTTACCGTAAGGGAGGATAATATTCTTGGCCGAGGCTCGGCAGTGGAATGCGCGTTGCAGAGGATGTCTCGCGTCGGGGCCGTAATGGCCTGTGCCGATATGGTCGGAGGGATGCAATGGATGCTTGATGCTGCCGTCGACTACGCGAAGACGCGAGAGCAGTTCGGCAAGCCAATCGGCTCCTATCAAATGGTCCAGGAGCAGTGTGCCGACATGTTGCTACTCATTGAGAGTTCAAGATCGGCCACGTATTACGCCGCCTGGGCCTTGAGTGAAGATGCCCCAGATGCGCTGAGGGCCGTTTCAATGGCCAAGGCGTATTGTTCGGAGGCCTCACGTGAAGTCGGGGATCGGAGTATTCAGGTTCACGGTGGCATTGGTTTTACCTGGGAACATGATCTTCATCTTTATTACAAGCGGGCAAAGGCCAGTGAGCTTTCTTTTGGTGATGCCACTTATCATCGGGAGCTTCTTGCTAAATCACTATTGGACGACTAGTTCCATTGGAGATTGCTATGACTTCGCCAGCAAGCTTGAAGAACGCGGTGATTGTGATTACCGGCGCGAGCCGGGGCATTGGCTTGGCGATGGCTCTGCGAGCTGCGCAGGATGGGGCAAAGATCGCAGTGTGGGCAAAAACGGAAACACCCCATCCAAAACTACCTGGAACAGTTCATACGGCCGTTCGTGCCATCGAATCTGCTGGGGGAGAGGGCCTTGCGTGCGTGACGGACATACGGAAGGAAGAACAGGTCGCGGCGGCTGTTGAGGCGACGATCGCTCGTTTTGGGCGGATCGACATCCTAGTCAATAATGCTAGCGCGATCCAACTGACCGGAACAGTAGATACCTCGATGCGACGCTTTGACCTCATGCACGGGGTTAATGTTCGGGGTACGTATCTTTGTTCTCAGTATTGTTTGCCGTACCTCGAGAAGTCTGAGAATCCACACATCTTAAACAATGCTCCTCCTCTCAACCTTGAGCCGAAGTGGTTTTCCAACCATGTCGCTTATTCGATGGCAAAGATGGGGATGAGTTTATGTGTGTTGGGGATGGCAGAAGAGTATCGGGAAAAGGGTGTTGCGGTGAATGCACTGTGGCCAAGGACGACCATCGCAACGGCGGCCGTGCGCAATCTTCTTGGGGGCGAGGATGCCATACGGCGTTGCCGGAAGCCTGAGATTATGGCGGACGCTGCCCATGCTGTTTTGACCCGTTTCAGTTCTGAGTGCACGGGCCAGTTTTTTATTGATGAGACTGTTCTCCAGGAGGAGGGGGTGGAGGATTTTAGCTCATATGCCATTGACCCAAACAGTGAGCTCCTTCCTGATTTCTTCGTATGACTTCTATCGTTCTATAGCCGAATGAGGAGGCGTTCGAAGGAATGGAGTCCGGAACCGATCTTCAGTCCTTCTTTTTTCTTAACCTCTCGAAAGGCGTTCTCTGCCGCTTGGAGGAGCGATCGGTCAATCTCAAGTTTTCCGTGGCCTGGGAGCAGGCGGGTGATTCCGGGGAGCCGATTCATACGCTGGATAGAATCAAAAAAGGCATTGGGATCAGAGTCGTCTAGACCTGCGAGCAAGGTGCCTTGGTATAGCAGATCGCCGGTAACGAGGTAGCCGGTTTCTGCTTCGAAAAGGCAGACATGCCCGGGAGAGTGCCCCGGAGTATGGAAAAGCTTGAGTGATCGTCCTCCCAGATCAATGAGTTGACCGTCTCGAATCATTGTCGTGGCGTTACTAATTGGCGGCCGGTAGGACTCGGGATTGAAGCCTGAAGGGGTGACCTTGGTGAAAGGGCGTTCGGTCAAGTGGTCTCGGACCAATTGGATTTCGTTCGCATAGCCGCCGCTCAACCATGAACGTTCGGACTCATGTACCCACACATCGTCGAAGAGATCGTGATTTCCGATATGATCCCAATGCGCGTGGGTGCTGATAACGGTGATCGGTAAGGAAGTTAATTCTGTGATCAACGTTTTAATATTCCCAATCCCGAGGCCCGTATCGACAAGGCAGGCCCTTTCTGTTCCGAGGAAGAGGTAGGAGTGAACCTTCATCCACTGGCCGTATTCGGCGATCGAAAAGGTCGTGGCATCTAAGGGTTCCACCGTAAACCAATTGCCTGCGGAAGATCGCTCCGAGAGGGACATGGCTTTCTGGTTAGTCGTATTGTGCACTGTCCTTGACGAACCTCCTACTCATGGAGGTGAAAAGACATCATGTCTTGAGATGAATCGTTCGACAAAGAAAATCTGGGCCTTCGCTAGGACTTGTTCTATAAGACAAAAAATCATGCTCAATTGTTCGGTCATTTTGGATGGCTCCATCCAGACATCAGGGGAGAATACTGCGGTCTTGGAGGGGGGAAGGGAGTGGAGCTACGATCGGTTGAATCGTGCCGCCTGTCAATTCGCCGGAGCACTTGTTGCGGCAGGGGTTGAGCGAGGAGATCGAGTGGTTCTTGCTAGCCCGAATCGTGTCGAGTTTATTATCGCCTATTTTGGAATACTGAAGGCTGGAGCCTCAGTCGTTCCCATCAGTATTCTCTCAAAACGTCGCGAAATCGCCTTCGTTCTTGAAGACACGCAGGCAGTCGCAATGGTTTGTTTCGAGGGAGGGGAGAGCCTGGGCTTGGGGCGCGAAGGACGGGCGGCTTTCGATGGAGTGAGTTCCTGTGACCATTTTTGGTACATCGCACGCGATTCCAAAGCTGATACGCTTGAAGGCAGGCCAACCGTGTTACATGCGATGAGCGATCAGCCCGACGTCTTTCCATCTGCCAACACCGAAGCGACGGACATTGCGGTCATCCTTTATACGTCCGGTACCACAGGAAAGCCGAAGGGGGCCGTGCTTAGTCATCAGAATATCCTGACGACCGCAATGACCGCTGGTCGGCTTTCAGGTATGGGGGAGCAAGATGTCTCCCTAGTCACCTTGCCGATGTTTCATTGCTATGCTCAGACCGTTCAGTTGAACGCTGGTCTATACTATGGCGGATCCTTGGTCTTGTTGGAGCGGTTTGATCCAGACCTTGTATTGCAGGCCATGCAAGATCACGGTGTGACGCTTTTCTGTGGTGTGCCGACGATGTATTGGGCGCTTCTAAATCATGAGGGAGCTGACAAGTTTGATTTGAAGAAAATAGCTTCGAATCTACGCTTAGGTACTTCTGGTGGAGCTCCAATTCCGGTTGAGGTCATTCGGGATGTGGAGGAAAAGTATCAGTTTAAAATACTTGAAGGCTACGGTTTGTCTGAG
>CAJXVR010000346.1 GCA_913061285.1 uncultured Verrucomicrobiota bacterium
CGAGATGTAGAGAGGTCTCGTGGGCTCGGAGATGTGTATAAGAGACAGCTTCAACGTTGCCGGGATTGTTCGACTGAAGGAGCGTATCAGTATTCGGGCTCCTTACATCACGATTTCTGGGAGTACGGCTCCCGGGGACGGTGTGTGCATCGCAGGGGATTCTGTTGAGATTGACACGCATGATGTGATCATTCGCCATATGCGTTTTCGTCGCGGGAGTACCTGGGTGGGGGATCGAAACGATTCGTTGGGCGGGAATCCAGTCGGCAATATTATTATCGATCACGTCTCAGGAAGCTGGGGGTCCGATGAGAATATGTCGATGTATCGGCATATGTATCAGCCAGAGGACGGATCCAAGGAACAAAAGCTGCCGACAGTGAATATCACCATTCAGTACTCAATTTTCAGCGAAGCGCTGAATCCCTACAATCACTCCTTTGGAAGCACGATCGGTGGCTATAACAGTACCTTTCACCACAATCTCTGGGCTTGCAATGCAGGTCGTAACCCAAGCGTGGGGATGATTTATGATTTCACCTTCGCCAATAATGTGGTGTTCAACTGGCGTCATCGCACCACTGATGGAGGAGATCACCGGAGTTTCTACAACATTATCAATAACTATTTCAAACCTGGTCCCGTTACTCCCGGCAATAAGTCGATCGCTTATCGTTTGCTCAAGCCTGAATCGCGGCGTGCCAAACCCCCCGTCGACGACTATGGACGTGCATATGTCAAAGGTAATATCGTGGAAGGCAACGCCAAAGTGACGGCCGACAATTGGAATGGCGGCGTGCAGGTGGATTCAATCGGTGATCCCGTTAAAACACTTGAGAGAATTCGTTCTGAGTCACCATTTCCTCATGCTTACCTCAACCTTGAATCGGCGAACGAGGCCTACAAACATGTGCTCGAAGGGGCTGGTGCCATACTTCCGAGACGGGATGCAGTGGACGAGCGAATCACGCGAAGTGTCCGTACAGGCATCGTCACGGCAACGGCTGGGCCAGACGATCGAGCGAAGCTGTCAAATCCCAATTACTCTAAGGAGAAAATTGACGATTTGATTAGGCAAGTCTCGTTGGGAATCATCACCGATATTGAGCAGGTCGGTGGTTACCCTGACTACGGTGGTCAACCTTACCGAGACGGCGATGGTGACGGGATGCCCGATGATTGGGAAACGAAGCACGGTCTCGATCCGAAGGATTCCTCAGATGCTATTCAGGATCTGAATGGTGATGGCTACACCAATATCGAGGAGTTCATCAATGGACTCGATCCGTCAGCACCCAAACGACGCGTGGAAACCCCTCGTATCTACAGAGATTTGTGGAGCACCGATCCCGAGTTGAAAGCCGCTCTTGAACGCAAATGATTGTTCGTTTTTCAAAACTCTGGATGTGGGGGGCGATCGGCCTCGCTTGGGGGCAGGTGCTCTCCAATGGGGGTGGTGCTACCAAGGCCGATTCGATAAAACCTGATTGGGTCGTTGCACCTGATGGTAGCGGAGATTTTGAGCGCGTCCAAGCGGCGATCAACGCGGTAACGACCAACGAGGGAAAGCCAACCGTCATCTACATCAAGCCTGGTACCTATAAAGAGAAGATTGGGGTCCCGGTAGAGAAGCGAAACCTTAAGCTTGTGGGTGAGTCCTACGAAACGACGATTCTCACCTACGACGATCACGCAAAGATTACCAAAGATTACGCCAGCACCCGAGTGTATGCGGCAGATTTCTGGGCCGAGAATCTGACCTTTCGGAATACCGTCGATAGTCGAAAAGGCGGATCGCAAGCGGCCGCCTTGCGTGTTGATGGTGATCGAGCAGTGTTTTATCGGTGCCGGATCACTGGCTTCCAGGATACGTACTACACCGGTGGCAATAAGCGCTCTTATCACAAGGAATGCATCATTGAGGGCACGACAGATTTCATCTATGGCAATGGCATTGCTCTCTTTGAAGATTGTATCATCAACAATCGAAAGGATTCGCACATCACCGCTCACAATCAGAAACTAGAGGAAGGTAAACCGCTCAATCGGTTCGGCTATGTCTTTAGAAACTGCCAGATTAAGGTCTACCCCGGGGAGAACGTCACCAATGCATCCCTAGGCCGACCTTGGGGCAATGGCGCGCGTGTGGTTTATCTGAATTGTTCGATTGGTTCGCACATTCGCAAGGACGGGTGGTCTATTTGGAATCGAAGGACGAATCATGAAACGGCCTTCTATGCGGAATACAAGAATACGGGCCCTGGATCGGATACCGCCCATCGGCTACCTTGGACGCGTCAGCTTACTGACGAAGAAGCCGCCGCGTACACGAAGGAGAAGATTTTTAGAGCCAATACGACCACGGCCACAGATCTGAAAGGGGATTGGAATCCAGTGGTAGGGGATTCCCCTGGTGGCCGTGTTCCACAAAACTGAATTGCCAAAAACTCTACTAGTTTATGTTATCCCGCCTCCTCATTATCACCACGCTCGTTTCCCTAACGGTATCGCTGCAGGCGGCGACCCGTGCGGAGAATTTGAACAAAAAGGAGGATGCCTGGTTCACGAGCCCTGAGGGTGTCAAAGCCTTAAACAATATTCTCTCTTGGCAATCCGATCAGGGCGCTTGGCCAAAGAATAGAGATACGACCCGTGAGGCCTACTCAGGAGAACGCTCAGAGCTCAGGGGGACCTTTGACAATGGCGCGACGATCGGGGAATTGCGAGTATTGGCGCGTGGCTTTCGGTTCACCAAGAACGGGCGCTACCGGAAGGCCTTCCTACATGGCTTTGATGTTGTTCTCGAAGCCCAATATCCCAATGGAGGCTTCCCTCAATACTACCCGCTGCGCAAAGGCTATTACACTCGCATCACCTTTAATGACAATTGCATGATCCGGATCATGCAATTCCTCCTGGAAGTGGTCACGACCGAGCACTATCACTTTCTCGATGGAGAACGGCTTATGGCAGCCAAGAAGGCGCTCAATCTTGGTGTTGAATGCATTCTGAAATGCCAGATCAAGGTCAACGGTCAGTTAACCGTGTGGTGTGCGCAACATGACGAAACCACTCTCGCTCCAGCCAAAGCCCGTAGCTACGAACTCGCCTCTCTTAGCGGTGCGGAAAGCGCAGGCATTCTAACCTTTCTCATGAGTCTCGATGATCCAAGTTCCGAGGTCATTCGATCCGTCAAGGCTGGCGTGGCTTGGTTTGAGTCGACCAAGATTGAAGGCTATCGATACCAGCGAAGCGCTAATGAGCCAGCCCTGATCAAGGATTCGACCGCGCCATCCCTTTGGGCGAGGTTCTCCGAGATTGAAACGAATCGTCCTTTCTTCTGCGATCGCGATGGTGTGAAGAAATATGATCTCATGGAGATCGGGGACGAGAGGCGGAAGGGTTACTCATGGTACTCTACTTCGGGAGAAAAGGTAGCCAAAGCCTATGCCGGGTGGAGTCATCGTTGATTCCGTTTTCACCGTCGCTTGCACGTCAAATTTTTAGCATGAATAAACAGATCCACAGAACGCTTCCTCCATCATGCCCGTTTGGTTTTAACATGATGGTATGGATTCTATCGTTGAGTTTTGCCTTCGCTGTTGCCGGGCTGGCTGAATCAAAACCCCGCCTCGTCGTGCTGACGGATATTTCCCCCGATAAAGTCGAGCCGGATGACATGGAGTCTATTATTCGCTTGTTTGTCCATGCTGACCTGTTCGAGATCGAGGCGCTGATTCACTCCACAGGATGGAGTGCCAGCGTTGCGAAACAGAATTATTTTCAATTGATTCACGAAGCAATCAATCTCTATGAGAAAGATCTCCCCAATTTGCGGAAACGCTCAATGCAAGTTGGGCATCACCACGATATGGGCGCACAGGAGATTGGCTACTGGCCCAGTCCAGAATACTTACGGGACCGGACTTTGATGGGGAGTCTGAATCGCGGTCAAAAGTTTATTGGTGATGACAACACTTCCCCTGGCAGTGACTTGATCATTCAACTGGCTGATGAAGCCGATGATCGCCCCCTCTGGATCACTGTCTGGGGCGGCGGTAATACTCTGGCACAGGCAATCTGGCAGGTTCAAAGATCGCGAACTCCAGAGGAGCTTAAAGCGTTTCTCAGGAAACTCCGCGTCTATACAATCACGGATCAAGATGGATCACAATTATCCGGCAATGTCATTCAATGGAGTGAAAGTTCACACCAATGGATGCGGAAAGAGTTTGCGGACGATCTCATGTTTATCTGGGACGAAAGTGCTTGGAAACATCAGAACGGCACAGGTCGAAGGAATTGGAATGAGTATGCAGCTCATGTCCAAGGCCACGGGCATTTGGGGAATCGATATCCCAAATACAAATATGGCGTCGAAGGAGATACGCCAGCGTTCCTTCATATTTTCCCCAATGGGCTCAATGACCCGAACGTTCCTAGTCAGGTAGGTTGGGGCGGGTATTTCGAGTTTGCTCAGTGCAAGGATGAAGCCACGATTGCCTTTCAGAACCATGGTGGTTCCGCGAATGCGACCTCCTCCAAGTATCAAACGTATTTCTACCCTGCCACCTTTAACAACTTCGCCGCCCGAATGGATTGGGCGAAGGAGGGTAAAGGAAACCGGAATCCCGTGGTGGTCGTTGATGGCAGTGGTGGAACGAGTCTCATCAGGAACACGGCTGCCGCAGGCACTAAGGTAGCGCTCGACGCCTCCAAATCACACGATCCAGATGGTGATACCTTGACGTTTAGGTGGTGGCTGCTGACGGAAGCAGGAACTTATAAGGAAAGTATCACTATTTCAGGCAAGGATTCCAGTCGTGCTGTTGTCGAGGTTCCTGCCGATTCATTTGGAAAGAGCTTTCATGTGATCTGTGAAGTCACTGATGACGGCACGCATCACCTGTCAAGCTATCGACGGATCGTCTTTGAGCCAAGCCGGTAGGTCGTAATTGTGGGAAGCTTGGTTTCGCCTATTCCATGAAAACGATTCCGTTCTTTGGTTAATTGGGGGAGGCGTGAGCAATGGAAACTTTCACAATCGAATTCAAGGCTGAACATCGTATTGAAAGCTAGAATAATCACCTGTGCCGCTGTGGTCTGTTTCAATATCGTCTTTAGTGGGTTCTCATCCCATGCGGCTGAAGCGTGTGTTGAGCCAAGTCGCCAAAGATTGCGTGTTATCATGAGTGCGGACTTTCCTCCGATTGGCGTTGTCAAAGAGGGCGATGTTCCTAACACGATGAAGAGCGATCCAGACGATATGCAGTCGATGGTTCGTTTTCTTTTGTATGCCAACGAATTTGACATCGAAGGATTGATTGCTTCGGCGGGCACATTTGCCATGGAAGCGCACAAGGAAAATATTTTAGGCGTTCTGGACGAGTACGCCAAAGTGTCTGAGAATTTAAGGAATCATGATCCCAATTTTCCTACCGCCGACTACTTGCGTTCCGTCACTTTCGAGGGCAAGGGGAACAATAATGGCATTCACATCAAGTGGGGACGCGATCAACAACCCTACACGGACATCATTGGAGACGGTCTTGATAGCGAGGCATCGAATGCCATCATCGCAGCCGTGGATCAACCGGATTCGCGTCCGATATGGATTGGTGTCTGGGGCGGGCCGAGAGAAGTGGCTCAGGCGATCTGGGATGTGAAGAACACCCGGAGCGAAGATGAACTCAATCAATTCATCAGCAAAATTCGAGTCTACCTGATTGCCTACCAGGATGCATCGCACGGGTGGCTTATGGAGGAGTTTCCCAGTTTATTCATTATTGAATCGAGAAAGACCTATCTGGGCATGTTCGGAGGCGCCGATCCGATTTCAAATCTCGCTTGGGTGAACAAGCATATTCGCAACAACCACGGGCCTCTTGGCGACATTTACCCTCATGAAGGAATGGGATGCACAGGGGTGTGCGAGGGGGATTCGCCGACCTTTCTGTATTTGGTCAGCGCCAACCGTGGAATCAACGATCCCGAAGATCCCACCCAGCCAAGTTGGGGCGGGCAATACCAACGCAAAGTCAATTCGAATCACTATATTGACGGTCCCGGCGGTTCGAGTGTTTCCAGATGGCGCGAGGCCTACCAGAACGAGTTCCGAGAACGCGCTGACTGGATGTTGCCATAGGCTCGATCAGAATTCTCAATAAGCGTGACAATGCCGCGTGATGCCTCGAATGAAACAGCACTGATACCAACTTTGTAAACAAAACTTAGCACACGAAAAATGGAATTACCCTCTAGATTCTTATCCCCAATTGCTGCATTGATTGTTTCTGTGGTAATCGGTGCCACACTCTTTTCGCGCCCGGCAGAGGCTGGGACGTCTAAGAAAACGCGAATCATCGTCACGTCGGACGGTGAAATCGACGATGAGTGCTCGATGGTACGCTTCCTTCTCTACGCCAATGAGTGGGATATTGAGGGGATTGTCACCACTAGTTCGCAATATCACTGGCAAGGATTTGAGTGGGCCGGCGACGACTGGATTGATCCCTACCTGGAGGCCTACGAAGAGGTGCATCAGAATTTGATATTGCACGACCCGTCATTTCCAACCCCCGCGTTTCTGCGGAGCAAAACAAAAATGGGGAATATGAGTGCCGAGGGCGAAATGGAGATCGTGACCGAAGGGTCGCAGTTGATCGTGGACGTTTTGTTGGATGATACGGATGAAAGGCCCATTTGGCTGCAAGCGTGGGGTGGCTTCAATACGATTGCACGAGCACTGAAGACAATCGAGGAGGAGCATCCAGAGAGAATGGCTGAGGTGGCCAGTAAAATTAGACTGTATGGTATCTTTGAACAGGACAATACTTTCCAGTCCTACATCCTGCCTCACTGGGGAAAATATCAGATATTGACGATCATTTCGGATCAGTTCGAAGCGTTTGCCTATCGGTGGAAAAAGATTCAGCCCAAGGAAAATCATAAGTATTTCGCCGGTCCCTGGATGCGGGAGAATATTTATCAAGACCACGGTCCCCTTACGGCATTGTATAAGTTGCATAAGGCGGGGGAAGACGGATTTGATGAATTCGATTTTCGGTCCGAGGGGGATTCACCGGCGTTTTTTCATCAGATTGCCACTGGTTTGCGCAGTATGGAATCTCCGGACTGGGGCGGATGGGGTGGCCGATTTGTGTGGGTGCGTGATAATACATGGATGGATCCGGCCCCCTACGAGGGATATATGCATCCTGAGGGGAGATACTTTCGAGAAACTTGTTGGGGAAGAATCAGTTTGAACGCTGGAATCACATCGCACAATGACGAGCGAATGATGAAATTCTTTAAGCCCACGTGGCGCTGGTCGGTGGCGCAGCAAAACGACTGGGCCGCTAGAGCCGACTGGTGCGTGAAAGCATACGAAGAAGCCAATCATGAACCCATTGTCGTTCTAGATCATGCGTCAAACTTGAAGTTCGAATCCGGAGATTGGGTTAAGTTGAGCGTCGAAGGGACGTCTGATCCCGACGGTGACGAGCTTACTTATCACTGGTGGCGGTATGAGGAAGCGGATACCTACGAAGGAGCATTTGCGATCCAGAACGCAGATCAACCGACTGCCTCGTTTAACGTTCCAGTGGATGGCAGAGATGGTGATACAATCCACGTCGTCTGCGAGGTAACCGACGGCGGAACCCCGCCACTAACGAGGTATCAACGAGTCGTTGTAGAAATAAAGTAGAACCTGCGGCTTGCGTGCACTACCAACAAAGACATCTTTGATCCAATAAAAGACGCCCTCAACGAAGAATGTTCTGTTTCCTATTATTTGATGAAACTACATAGATTTGTCGCTCCTTTGTTGGTCGTTGGCGTGATGTCAATTGACGCTGCCCCCCTGCGGGTTGACATTAATTCTGAAGGTCGCAGTGACATGCGAACGGTTGGCTGGGAAAATTGGATGCCATCGGGCAATCACTGGAGCCAGACATTCGGTGAGGTGACCGCTACGCTGCGCGCTAGCAGTCAAGACGGGGCGCTGGGTCTCGCAGGAAGTAAAGCCGTCGTCATCCATGGAGTGACTCTCGGTGCTGATGGCGCTGTAGTCTCGGGAGGTGAGGCTGCTGAGATCGAAATCAAGCTCGAGGGCCTTACGCCGGGGCAACATACCTTTGTGGGGTATCATCACGTGCTTGGAGAGTCTCCTGATAATTATACGATCGCTACTGATGAAGTCGGCAAGATCATGGGGTTCGAGCCGTCCACAGTAGCGCGTCACAATGATGAAGTGGGAACAAGCTTCGTTGCATTTGAAGCCGAAGCAGGTCAACCAAGTTTGATTCGCATCGGCTCTCATCGCGGTGACCGGGTCGTCCTCAGTGGCTTCGCGATTGATGTGAGTGATCCTCGCAAGAAGGCGCTCAAACCCATTCCTGTCTCTTAT
>CAJXVR010000347.1 GCA_913061285.1 uncultured Verrucomicrobiota bacterium
TACACTAGATCGCTCGTCGGCAGCGTCAGATGTGTATAAGAGACAGGATAAATAATTTGAGTCCGTTCTTAAAGAGGCGTCCGAGAGCCTCAAGGATACCCCCTTCGAGATGCGTGTAGTATTTCTCGTCGAAGATTTCTTTCAAGCTCTGGGCTCCCATCGTGACACCAATTGGTTTTTTCGTGAAACGAGCCAGATAGGCAGCCAGACGATAATATTCGAAGTAGTTGGAGATCATGACCGTCTTACCGCAGGCAGCAAGGACGTCTGCTCTTGCGAGAAAATCGTGGTAGTCGATGTCGCCCGTTGCCATAAGATTCTTCATGGTGATCTCCATAATTGAGACCACATTTTGCTCCTCTGTCTCAGCCGCTTCCTGAAAGCTCTCAGTGGCGCAGCGGAGCATGTCGAGATTCACTTTGGTGACCGGGCGGAAGCTGCCTCGTTCTACCAGTATCGATTTCTTGTAAAGGGCTTCCGAGGGTTGAATCACGGTGCCGTCGGGTTGGAACATCGCAGCGTTGCTTAGCCCGAGCTGGACGAGTTGAAGGCTCATGAGGCGGTTGTCGACGTGACGGAATTCGATGCCAGAACACTCGATCATATCGATTTCGATGCGATCTGTTGAAAGTCCATCGAGGAGGGATTCGACCATTTTTTCCGCGCGGTGGTAGTAAAAGAAGGCGGCATAGAGAAGGTTGACGCCCACAATTCCGAGCGCTTCTTGTTGCTGAGGATTGGAATCGTCCAGCATGCGCACATGGATGATAATTTGGCTCGCCTCATCGCGCGGATGTGACTGAAACTTGACACCCAACCATCCGTGGCAGTCATTGGTCCCGCGGTAATTGCGTGCTGAGACGGTGTCGGCAAAGGTGAAGAAAGCCGTGCGGAGGCCGCGGGAATTCTGGAGACGGTCTAGATTGAGTTTGTACTCGTGGTCGAGCATGCTTTGCAATCGGCTGCGGCAGACGTAGCGCTTGCAGGGACCGTAGATCGCATCACTGACCTTCATGTCGTAGGCCGAAATACTCTTGGAAATAGTGCCGGCAGCTCCTCCCGCGGTGAAAAACCATCGGACCACCTCCTGGCCGGCACCGATTTCGGCGAAGGTGCCGTAGCGTTTCTCATCCAGATTGATTGAAAGGGCCTTCCCTCGGGTATCCAATTCTTCAGCTTGCATCATTCTCTCTTCGCATCATCACTATTGCGAAGGGTGACGGGTTTGGGAAGAAAACCGTGGAGAATAGTATTCATCGTCTTGATGAATCGGGCTAAAGCTAGGTTTTCTTAGGATTATTTCTTAGATTGGGTAATCGTCCCGTATGCCTATCTTGTTCTGTCGAGCTCGATGTGAGGCAATTGATTTAGGGATTTGAGAAGGGAGCTTGAGTATTGCGTTCTCTTGAGGGAGGACGAAAATCTTGCGAGCAGGCGCTGATTACTCCTACAAGAGAACGGGGCCAGATTCCCATTTGCCTCTTGTCCTCTGGAGTTACGTCAATTTCGTTGTCGTCGCTGGGAACCGTTTGCCGGCGAGTGGTTTAATCTGCGAATTTGTTGAAGAACCGTTATCGCAGGGAATTAATCCACTGGCGCGCTGCAACGATACTTGGGATTGCGCAGTCGAAGTGGTCAAGATCCATGCCGGGATCAATCAATGTCACCGAAGTGGCCCCTTGTGCATTGAATCGCTCAAGGGCGCGTTGTGAGTTTTGATACGAGACGACATTGTCGTTTAGGCAATGGAGAAGAAGCATGGGAGCTAGCGGAGCCCAATCGAGGAGATCGTTTCGTTGGAGCCCCAGTACGAGTGGATGGGTCGGGTTTACCAAGGCAGCTAGGGCTACGTCGGAAAGCAATTCAGAAGGGCGAACAGGGAGAAGGGGATTGATTTCAGCTCCGGAGACCCTGCCATTGAAGAGTGGGGGAATTGAAGAACTGAGGTCTGCGCGGAGCATTTCTGGAAACGTGAGACCGACGGCTTCGTACCGAGTCAAGGAAGCGACCACGTAGGGCAGTTGGTAGGGTTCTGCTAGAATATCGTTCGCCAGAATTGCGTCGCGGACCGTCCCGGAAAGATCATAGGGGCCTGCCAAAGGGGCGGAGGCTGAGACCGGGAATTCATTGTTGTGGGACTCTTGAAGTTCGCGATGGAGAGCCATCGTTGCGTAACCCCCTTCAGAGTAGCCGAGGAGGAACAGTTCATCTGTGGTGTCAATCGCGTTATTCGCAGCAAATGTTTTTGCTGCGCGTAGAGCATCGACCGATGCTGTTGCCGTCGGTTTGGCGAGCAAGAAGGGATGAAAAAGGTCTGACTCACCAAGTCCGAGATAGTCCGGCATGACGGTGAGAAAGCCGCCAGCAGCCATAAAAACGCCGCCAAGGTTTTCTGATGAATCGGGGTTTGACGGGACTTCTGTTCGTTTTAGTACGGTGGGATGTTGATAGCTCACCATTGGGAGCGGTTCATCGATTCCTTGGGGAATCGCGAGTCCGGCGCTCGCGAACGTTGTCTGACCGCTCGGGTCGATGGTTTCATAGCTGAGCTTGTAAAGGTCGACATTGTAAGGAACCGAACGATCCGCGTCTTCAGGCAATCCAGGGAGAAAAAGAAGAAGGAACTGTAAGGTTAAAGATGGGATTTCGCCGACTTTCTCAGCGCTGATCAGTCGTCCTCGATTCGGGATCTCGACGACCCCATCGATATTCGCAACGACTCGGAAGAACTGTTGGGTGCTCGTGGTTTCAATTGCGAGCTGGGTTTCTGAGGTGGAGGAATTGAGGTTGATCCACGGTGAAGTAATGTCGAATCTTGTCTTTACGGAATAGTTCGGATTTCCCGGCAAGGGCGTCCAATTCAATTGGGTTCGCCCATCGAGAGTCCGTGAAATCTGCAGATTGAGGGCCTGAGCTTCTTGAGCCTTGGTAGACTTAAAGCTGGCTAGGCTGAGGCAAAGAAGCAGCAAAGTTGGAACGCAGCGAAGGAGTATGTTCATCAGGGCGTGGTGAATCGTTGTGCGCTTGTTTGTTTGGGGATAGAGACTCCAGCGACCGAACCGAATTTCGCGTGTGGTTCGGGGGCTAGCGATTGACCTGGTAGACTCTCAAGGGGAATTCTTCCGCCTGCATCTTGTCTGGGAAGAGAACCGTATCGAGATCTCGGAATGCGGGGTTGAATTCCATGTCCGAATTCACTCGATGCTGCCGGTGGACGATGATCAAGTCTGCGCCATTAGAGATGTAGTCGGTTCCAACGACATCTGGAGAATCACCGATCCATTTCTGATTGAGCAAGGCGGCAATGAAGAGCCCTGTTCGGCTTCCCATCAAGAGGGCGTCTCCTGCGATGGTTCCACTGAGCTGCGCTGTTTCCATTCGCTCGGCAAGGTCGAGAGCGACATAGCCGCCTGGATTAGGGACACCTTCGAGCGACGAGGCAAGCCGAGGAATGATTGGGAGGGCAAAGAGGATGGCGATGAGGGCCGTAGCAAAGGTGTGGGGAAATTTTGGCCATTCGAATTGCTTAGGAATCCAATCCAGAAAGCCAAAGCAGGCGATCATTAGAAGTGGGTAGCAACTATAGAAAAAACGAGTGTCGAGAGGGGTAACGACAAAGGGAAGGAACGCGATGACCAAACCGGCGATTGGGAAGATGCTCCATCGCCATGTGCTTGAGAGAATGCTTCGCTTGAAAGGAGGGCGAATAAAGAAGCACGCCAGGAGGGCTGCGATGCCGAGGCCGAACGAAGCGAATTCCCGGAAGATCTGAAAGATCGATTTCAGATTGCGTTTCAACAAGGTGTTTTGGTGAAGCTTGAGGTCTTCGTTTGCGAAGGGTGACCAAACGGCGTAGTCGAGTCGGGCTGGATCTTCCCAGTTCGTGATTCGGCCTTCACTCGGAGGATTGAATTGACCGAAGCAAGGGTGATAGCGATCGATGTCTTTAGGGCCAGCGACGGCATGATCTATGGCCCAGACACTGCCGAGGGTCGGTTTTCCATAAGTGTTTGAGAGGGTGGCCCACCAAGGTGCCATGGTGAGGAGGGCGATGACGCACTGGGAGAGAATGCTCGGAAGCCATGGTTTGGCGTTTTCCTGCGTTCCCAACTTTCCGGCGATGCTGAAGCCTATCAGACAGACCACGATGGCAGGCAAGAACATGGCGTTGGCATAGTAGACGGATCCCCAAAGAATCCCGGCGATGATGTTCGCAGCCCGATGACGAACGCGAAAGGTAAAGAGACTTAAAGTGATCGCTGTCAGCAGGAGCCCCCCGGCAAGGAGGTCAGGGCCAATGTATTCGACGGACCAATGAATGGCCGCAAAGGAGAGCAACCATGCGCCGCAAAGGAGAGCGCGGATGGGCAACTGGCACATAAACAGTGCTGCTACCGAGCCCATCCAGAAAAGAAGGGCGGATGCTCCAGTCGCGACACGAGCTGCGGTGGGGTCTGACCAACCCATTTTTAATCCTGCGGCGATCAGCCAACTGAGAAAAGGGCTCCAATAGCTGGAAATGGCAAGGCCGAAGTCACCGGCGACGTAGTGTTTAGCGAGTAGCAGGTAAGCGATTCCCTGGCTATTCAGTTGATGGAGATTCTGTGCTCCGGTCACAAGGAGTCCCAGCAGAAGGAAGGCAAAGGCACCGAGGAGGGTTAGGCGATATTTGGCATGCCCGAGGATCGTTTCAATCTGAGCTGCCATCGCGAGGCGCTCAGTGTCCTCAGGCGATCGGAGGGTGACCTCTTTCTTTGGGATTCTTGGTTTCGCCATGCCGCCGCTTGAATAGATTCTCAGTACGTTCGAGTTTGGTAATATTGAAGAACTCCGTAGGGATTCTTAATGGCGGCTAAGCATGGCGGGGAAATTTCTGGTCGGCGAGCTTAAACACAGGGGTTTTGGCTTTACTGTATTTCAGCGCTGCACTATTGGTGATGGTCCCTTTTGACCTTCTAAGAAGCACGGTTTTTGTGTTTTTTGGACGGTGAGTTAGGTCTCTGATTTAATTGAATTGGTTGCTCAGAATATCCATGAAGGTCTGAGCAACGAGTGACACGGCCCATGTTTAATAAAAATTTAATTGTACTGACGCTCGTCTGTTTGGCGACATTAGCTGCTCTAGGACAGTCCTCGACGGGGATTGAACTAGCGCCGTCGTTTTTGGAACGTGATTTTGACAAGGAAGAGTCAACGTTCAAGCAGTCCCTGCCGGACGGCGCGATCGTTGTGTCTGAGGAAACGAAGGAGAAAGAGTGGCAAGAACGACTTCGCCGTCGTCCCCGCGGTTCAAAATATGCCTTTCATTTAAAGAACAACGATCGAATTGTCTTTCTCGGTGATGCCTTGCTGGAGAGGGAACAATGGTATGGGCATCTTGAGTCCCGGCTCACAGTTCGATATCCGCGAAAAAAACTGCGGTTTAGAAACCTTTCGTGGAGTGGGGATCGTCCCACAGGACGTTCTCGAGCAAGCTTTGACTGGCACAAGAAGGAGTCGGCTTGGTTTCAGCGAATCGAACAACCTCTGGTGGCGTTTCAGCCCACCGTGGTGATTCTCGGTTACGGAATGTCCAATTCATTTGATGGAGAGGAGGGGCTCGAGGTTTTTCGTTCGGAGTTGAATCAGCTGATTGATCGAATCAAAGCGGCTCTGCCTGAGACAGCCCCAAAGTTCGTGCTGCTTGGTCCCATCAAGCACGAGAGTTTGGGGGGGGATCTACCTGATCCTGAGAAACACAATCGACTCCTCTCGGAATACTCAAAGCTGGTAGGCGAGATTGCGGAAGAGCGGCGCTATCCCTTCGTGAATCTCTTCGATTGGCTAGGCGACGGGCTGGAGGCTCATACCAAACGGGCCCACACAGACAACGGCATTCATTTGAATGAATATGGGTATTCGCGATTGGCTGACGCCTATTCGACGGCCTTGAAGGCGGAGCCAATCGTCTGGGAATTGGGCCTTGGTCAGAACGGGATGACTCATAGTCGCGTAGCGGGAAATCGGGTGACGGACGTTGTCAATTTGAAACCGAATATCATTTTCTCGGCTCAGGATGATAGTCTTCCGTTTCCCAATCAAGATCGTGGAGGGGAGCTGTATCCTACCGCGATGGGGCCGCGGCGAATCGGCTTCGTCAATCTTCCTTCGGGATCTTACACCCTGAAAATTGATGGCCAACCGCTAATGACTCACGCTCACTATGAATGGTCCTCAGGTCTGTATTTCTTAGAGGGCCCAATGTTTGATCAGGCCGAGCAGCTTAGAAAACTGATCGTTGAAAAGAATGAGTTATTCTTTCATCGATTTCGTCCTGCGAATCACACTTATCTATTTGGCTTTCGCAAGCATGAACAAGGGAACAATGCAGTTGAGATCCCGGCCTTTGATCCTCTCATTGCCGAGTTAGAAGCTGAGATTGATCGCTTGTCGATGCCCCGTCGGCACTTCTACGAGTTGATAGCCCTTGAGGAAGGTGAGCCCGATCCAGTGGCAGGGTTTGAGCGCCTTGTTCGCGAGCCGAAAAAACGGCCCGATTCTCGTTTTGAACAAGCGATCATCGATCAGCCCTTGCCTGAGTTCAAATTAGCTGAAGGCTTGGAAATCTCTCTCTATGCTCATAATCCCTTACTCCATAAACCGATTCAAATGAACTTCGATCCTCAAGGGCGATTGTGGGTCGCGAGTTCTTCTGTTTATCCGATGATCCAGCCGGGGCAAGAGGCGGATGACACAATCATTGTGTTGGAAGACCGGGACAAGGATGGTGTCGCAGAGTCGTCTACCGTCTTTGCCGAAGGGTTGCTCATCCCTACGGGTGTCGAGCCTGGGGATGGGGGCGTCTATGTTGGACAGAGTACCGAATTGCTGCATTTCTCTGACACGGACGGAGATGGAAAGGCGGACCAGCGGCGGGTGGTGCTCTCTGGCTTTGGAACTGAAGACACGCATCACATTTTACACACTCTTCGCTGGGGGCATGATGGTCACCTCTACATGAATCAATCCATCTACATTCACAGCCATATCGAAACACCGCATGGTGTCCAGCGCTTGAACAGTGGTGGTGTTTGGCATTTGCGACCTGGCTCATTGGAGTTGGGAGTCTTTGTGAAAGGGTTCTGCAATCCTTGGGGACATCATTTCGACGCCTATGGGCAATCCTTCATTACTGATGGGGCCGGATTTCAGGGGATTTCTTACGGAGTTCCTGGGGCAATGTACTTTACCTATGCGCGTGCGCCGCGAGTTCTGGATAGCGCTAGCCCCGGAGCGTATCCTAAGTATTGCGGCCTCGAAATGCTCTACAGTGAGCAATTTCCAGAGGAATGGCAGGGCTCGGCTATTACCTGCGATTTTCGCTCACACCGGATCGTACAGTTTAGCGTCGACGAGCAAGGGGCCGGGTTTGCCGCCCAAGAATTGCCTGAACTCGTCCGTGGCCTGAGTAATACGTTCCGTCCTATCGATGTGAAACTCGGGCCCGACGGTGCGCTGTATGTGGCCGACTGGTCGAATCCGATTATTCAACATGGAGAGGTCGATTTTCGCGATCCTCGCAGAGACAAAGTTCATGGTCGGATTTGGCGGATCACACATAAGGATAAGCCGCTCGTGAAGAGTGAAAACCTCGTAGAAGCCTCTGATGATGCCTTGTTGGATTTGTTGCTATCAGCTAATGGCTTTGAACAGCAGCAAGCTCGCCGCGTGTTGACGGAGCGGGGACAGACCATTCTCAAAGCGCTGAACCGCTGGACCGCAGCTCAGGACGATGAGTACGCTTTATTGCAGGCGTTGTGGATGTATCAGTCGGTTGATGAACTCAAGCCCGAGTTGATGGAGCGCCTTCTGGATGCTTCAGACGGACGGGTTCGAGCCGCAGCCGTTCGTGTTCTTCGCTTTTGGCAGGATAGGATGGGAAGTAGTCAGGTGCTCTTGTCTAAGAAAGTGAATGACGAACATCCGCGAGTGCGACTGGAGGCCGTAAGAGCCTTGGTTCACGAACCAACGGCGGACTCAGCTTCATCTGTCTTGAACGGACTGAATCATCCGGTGGATCGTTTCATGGACTACGCCTTGTGGCTCAGTATCAATGACCTGTCGGAGCCTTGGGTGAACGCCCTGCGAACGGGGGTTTGGTCGCCGCAAGGAAAAGAGAAGCAACTCGAATTTGGATTGCAGTCCATCGATCCCAATCTTGCGAGCGACGTGATTGGCGATCTAATTGAGACGAAGATCATCGATCCTAGTGCCCCAGGGTCATGGATTGAATTGATTGGAAAAGCGGGGAGTTCTGAAGATCTCGGGCAGTTGCTACAGCGGGTCAGTGCGGGTGAATTTGACACGGCCTCGAGCAAACGGGTGCTGGCAGCCTTGAACGAGGCGAACCGTCTTCGAAG
>CAJXVR010000348.1 GCA_913061285.1 uncultured Verrucomicrobiota bacterium
ATCTACACTAGATCGCTCGTCGGCAGCGTCAGATGTGTATAAGAGACAGATACGCGAGACATCCCGATTTTCAACCTCGCGGTGCCGATCTTCTCTACGATTTAGCGGTCACACCCTGGGAAGCTGTCTTGGGGACAACGGTGAAGGTGCCTACCCTCGAGGGAAGTGTTTCGTTGCGCGTGCCTCCGGGGACGCCCTCGGGATTGACCATGAGAGCTCGTTCCCGCGGGCTCGTTACGATCAGCGGTGAACGCGGCGATTTGCTTGTCTCTGTGACAATCAAAGTGCCTGAGTCTGTGAATGAAGCTGAGCGTGAGCTCTGGGAAAAACTGGCTGAGACCTCATCCTTTAATCCCCGGGGAGATTAGAAGTTCATTAACGAATGCAGGCCCCAGAGCTGAACGCACGTGGCAAACCGGTTTTCCTCAGCGTGGCGAAGGGGAGCCGGTGCTGTCATCGGCACTGGGTAGTGAGAGGCTTATTTTAAAGTCAGAACCCAAGCCTAGCTTGCTTTGGACTTCGAATGTTCCGTCCATGGCTGAAACGAGGGATTTGACAATGTTTAAGCCTAATCCGCTTCCTTCTTGTTGCTCGTTCTTGCTGCTTCCCACTTGGGTGAAGGGCTGACCTAGTCGCTGGATATCGGCGTCACTTATTCCCCGGCCTGTATCGCTAATCGTAAAGGTGACCTGATCGTTGGGGCCTCTTGAGTCCTTCGATACTTCTATTCTTACAGAACCTTTTTCGGTGAACTTTACCGCGTTATTGAGAAGGTTTAGAACGATCTGATGCAGGTGCCGTTCGTCCCCTCGAATGATGTCGATCTCGCACTTGAACAACACGGTGAGATCGAGTCCTTTTTTCTGGGCGCGGACTCTGACAATGGAACAGAGGTTGTCGAGGAAATCTCTTAGGGAGAAAGGTTCATTGAGAATTTCGATGGAACCGGACTCAATTTTGGATAGGTCAAGAATGTCATTGACCAGATTTAAAAGCGAATCGCTGCATTCCTGAATGATACTTAGAAACTCCCGCCCCTCTGATGTTGATATTTCCGCTTCCAATAGGTCAGTCACTCCCACGATCCCGTTTAACGGGGTTCGAATATCATGGCTCATCGCACTCAGAAATCGGCTCTTTGCTTGGGTGGCTTGGGCGAGTTCTTCGTTTTGTTGTTCAAGTGTTTTGGACTTTTCACGGAGAGCGAAAAGAACTTCAACCTGTCGAGCGAGTATCTTGAGCGTGTCGAGTTTTTCAGGAGGGAGCTGATGGGGCTCCGAATCAATGACACAGAGTGTGCCTAAGGGAAGTTGCTCTTGAGGGGATTTTAGTGGAATGCCAGCATAGAAGCGAATGTTTGGGTCGCCGGTTACGAGTGGATTGTCATCAAATCTCTCGTCGTTCGAGGCGTCCTCGACAACGAACGCCTCGTCAGGCTTGTGAATCGCGTGGGAGCAGAAGGCGATGTCACGGGCGGTTTCAAAGGCATCAAGGCCGTAACGCGCTTTGAACCACTGCCGATTCTCATCCACCAGGCTGATCAAGGCGATCGGTGAGCCCGTCAGTTCTGCCGCGAGCCGTACTAGATCGTCATAGGCTGCCTCAACGCCGGTATCGAGTATGTCAAGACTACGAAGCGCCGCGAGTCGCTCGCCCTCTTGGGCATGCGGCGCTGCTACTTGCATTGATACTTGCTGGTTTGAATTGCTGGAGTCATTTCTTTGGCTGCGTCCTTGAAACGATAGGGGGCGAACTGTGATTGACAACGATATTTCAGTTTTTACTGTAGTAGTCATCGTTCGGCTTTACTGCAATTAAAGGGAGGACTTGACCAAATACTGTGAGGCCTTCGACGGGGCCTTCGGTAGACTTTGAGACAGAAGGGCTCGCTAATGAAAATAGAAAATGGAATGAAGTCGGTTGTCGTCGGTATTGATTTTTCCGCTGGTTCGAAACAAGCCTTGAGGGTTGCTGGATTTCTCCAGGACTCGGCAGGCTTGGAAGTGACCGCTCATCATGTCGTTGATCAGCACGGTATCGATGAGCTGGCGGATGCACTCAGTCTCGACCGAGTTGAGCTCGTCGATGAACTTGCCTCAAAAGGGCAGGAACGAATCAAGCAATGGGCTGCCGAGCTCGGTTTTGAGTCGAGTCCAATCGTTTCTTCTAGCTTTGGTAAGCCAGCAAAGGAGTTGATCTCCCGGGCTGAGGCCCACGATTTGCTCATCATTGGGGAACGTGGCGAATCCCATCCTGGCCAGGGTGTTGGTTCGGCTGCCGTTCAGTGTGTTCGGAAGAGCCGCGGGAAGGTGCTGCTGGTGAATCGAATGGAGGAGGCGGATCGGTTTCGGCGAATCGTGGCTTGCCTGGATTTCTCCTCAGCTTCTGCCAAGGTAGTTGAGAATGCCGTCGCGATTGCTCGGATTTACGGTGCAACGCTTGAGTTCCTCCATGTCTACCGAGCTCCTTGGGATCGTCTCCATTATCGGGCTCCTACCGCTGAAGCATCTCCTCAATTTCGACGAGAGTATCTGGATATGTTGCAGAAGCAGATGGATGATTTCCTCATTGGAGCCGAATACGGAGAACCGGAGACCGTGCTCCACCGAAGTAGTAGCTATGGATTCGGGATTGCCGAGCATGTGAGGCAGGCGAAAGCTGATCTGGTGATTTTGGGTACCCATGGCTGGTCTTCGTTGAAGGAGCTCTACCTTGGCTCAACGGCAGAGCGTCTTCTCCGAGAGTTGCCGTGCTCAGTGTTGACGGTCCGAACCGGGTGACGGCCTTCTTATTGGGATTCTTGAGTTTCTGCAGCGCGGTTACTTCGCTCCGGGTCAAACGAGAGTCTTTGGACTCTCAGAAGGGCAGGGAGTGCCACGCGAGCGGTCTTTCGAACGATAAGAAATCAATCACCTGACGATGGGCGAGGGATCCCTGTGGCCCATTGGATATGTCAATGACACCGTTGAAAAAGCGGGGCTCTTTCAATTACAGCGAAATGAGGGCTTCGGATTGGATGGTCAGTAGGGTGTAACCAAGCGTTTTAATGCCCCGTCTAACCCTCCATGACTGTCACTGCTCGGTTATTTGGTTTGCTGGCTATTCTTGCATCAGGGGTCACACTGACGGCTCAAGGGCGGGCTCCTATGCCTTCACCGGGGGATCCGATCCCATCCGTGAGCGGGTTTTCCGAGGATGGTTCGGAATTTCCACTCGAGCACTTGAAGGGGCACTTTACGGTGATCGCCTTCGGTTGCCTCACTTGACCGCCCTTCATGCGAAATGTCCCCAGTTTGGAGACTGTCTACCGTGATTATTCGTCCAAAGGTGTGCGATTCTATTATGTTTACAAAGCCTTGGCCCATCCCGAGATGAATGGTTTTGTTCAACCGTTTTCGATTGAGGAGCGACTGGCACACATCAAGGAGGCAAAACGTCGCTTGGGTACTGAGATCCCTTGGATTGCGGACTCGATGGGGAATGACATTAAACATGCCTTTGGCGATCGCAATAATTCGGAATTCCTCTTCGATCCGGAGGGCAAGCTGATTTCGGCGAGGGATTGGAGTGATCCGGAAGCCCTGCGGTGGGATCTCGAAGAGCGAGTTGGGAAGGTCGATGTCATCACCCGCGTCCAAGATTTGGATTTACCGTCCGGATTTTCCCAGCGACGAGCGGCTGCCTCGAGCGTGGTCCCAAGGCTAGAGACGCCAGCTGGCCTTGTGGCGACAAAGGTGACTCCGGGAAAGGAGGCAACTCATCCCCACTATGCTAAGCTACGGGCGGAGTTGGACCGGTCGCTCCTTAGTGGCGGAAAAGGGCAGCTGAAGCTTGGGTTTCATCTCGATCCGATTTATGGCGTTCATTGGAACAATCTTGTCGATCCGATACAGTGGGAGATTAGAACGCCCGATGGCGTCTTGGTGTCACCGGGGCAAGGCGTTGGTCCCAAAGTGGCTGCTGAGTCGGATGTGGATCCTCGCGAGTTCTTGGTAGAAGTGGATCGGTGTGAGTCGAATGGGCCATTAGAGCTGATCGTTCGATACTACGGTTGCAATGACGAGGAGGGGTGGTGCATGCCGGTGACCCAATCCTACACGATCGACTTCGTTGTGGACCGAGATGCCGGGCGGCCGCAAGGCGCTCGAGGCGCCCGAGGCGGCTTCGGTCGTCGTGGGGGGAGCGGTAATCGCGCCGGTTTTGGCTCCGGTGGCACTCGTGGACCGAGAGCTCTCGGTGGGCCGTCAGGGGGGCGCCGCCGTAACTAGAGAGGCTCGGCTTGTTAACTGAACGCTTAGTGCTTTGGTACGATCAAGCTAATCTGATCGTTCAGTTTGAATAGTTCTTGAATCTGTTGACCTGAAAGTGCTCGATCAAAGATGGAGACTTCGTCAAGCAGTCCAATGTAGTTTATTCCTAAGAATATTCTCACTTCTTCGTCGGCGCTCCAAGAGAAGGTTTGTTGCCAGTTCTTGATTTCTCCCTGGAGTTTTCCATCGAGGTAAAGCTTCGAAATGCCGTCTTTCTTACCGGTGTTGAAATGTTCCCAGGTGAATACGACATGGGTCCATTTCTGACGACCAAAGGGTGGTGCCGTTACCTTTGCAAGTGGGCGCTTACTTTCTGGGATATCATTGACGTTTTCATTCTTGGCGTTCCAGACGGAGAGATCAGCAAAGGCTCCAAGCCGAAAGTCGCGAGGATCGCCGTCCTTGTCAAAGTCGATGAAAAATGCTGCGTCGTTCCATTTCCGTGGTGTGATCTGGATAGGATCTGTGAATCCCGGATCTAAGTCTTCTTCTGGATCAAGCTTGAGCCAAACGGACAATGTGCCACTCCAGTCATGTGGGGTAAAATTCACGTTCCTGGCTCCTGGAAAGAAAATCCATTTGGCGTCGCGAGCCTTAAATTGAAGGGCTCCTCCGGAGACGCCTTGAGATGGGAGTCGTTCTGTTTTTTGATTGGTATTGAGTCCGGGTTGCGCGGTGCTTTGATTTCCTGGCTTTAGGCAGGTGAAGAGGCGGTGGTCCCCTTTGGCAAAATCAGCGTCGATCCCGTGGTTGAATGAGGCATGGAACGTGAGTGATTGTTGGAGGATCCTTAGGGCGTCTTTGTCAGCGGCCCGAGTGCTTAACGAGGTTGCGAGAGCGATGCAGAGGACGGTGAACGGCACGAGAGACACTTTTTTGAGATCGGTGACTAGGAGCATGGCCAAGATCTTAGGGGATCTTTCTCGTTGAGAAAGTCGAAAACGCACCTGATTTCACTGTGCGAGGGCTTAGTCGAGTTCCTTTAGCATAGCCTCCCAGGTAACGATTGGCCTGGACCCGATGAAGCGGCGGCGGACCTTACCCTCCTGATCGATGAGAACATTAGTTGGGAGTTCTTGGCCGTTGAATCGGCGGCCAATATCGCCACTTGGATTCAGCAGGATCGGGTAGGTGAGTCCTTTCTTGTCAATGATGCGACGAATTTTCTTTTTGATTCTTGGGAGATCGATTGTGGGAACGTCATGATCGTGCCCCTCATGGTCGTGGTGCTCGAGTTCCCTTAGGCCTTCAACATTATTCCAGCCGATTTCGCTGGCTTCTTCCAGGTCAACGAATGAGGCGTGGTCGTGACCGTGTCCGTCGCTTCCATCGAGGGAAATTCCCAGGATGACCAAGGTTTCGCTGTATCGTTCGTTTAGTTCGACGAGGTCAGGCATTTCCATCGCACAGGCCGTGCACCAGGTGGTCCAGAAATTGAGGAGCACTTTCTTGCCCCGGAAATCGGAAAGACGAATCGAATCGCCTTCCATCGTGTGGAGTTCAAAATCTTTGGTGGCGAAGGGCTTGGGAGGGCGCTTCTTTGGAATCGGTGTTTGTTGCGGGAATTTCTCTTTGTTCTTTTGCCACCACTCCTTCCACTGGATCACGCCCGTGCGCAATCGCTGGAGATTTTCTTCGGGGACGACTCGAGGTCCGCTTGCTTGAAGTTTGGCTACGGCGTCGTGGTTGCGGATGCTGAAGTCTTCCCCTGTCCAGCGCCGGAGAAGCCCGGCTGTCGAGGCGACAACGAGCGGCTCAGGGTCGTCGAGCAGGACGATTAGATCGGAGGCGAGTGCTTGGAAATCGCCTTCCTTGATAAAGTGAAGGGCTTTGATCTTGATGGCGTTGTCCGCATCTTTCAAAAGTCTTCGAAGGTGGGGGATGAATGTATTTGCCGGGAGATGTGAAAGCGCTCCCAGAGCCAACTCTCGAACACTGTTGTCAACATCCTGCACCGCGTCGTCTAAGATGCCTTCCGTGTCCGGAACTTGCCGGCCGTGTCGAGCGGTTTGTTCCTTGAGGTATGAAACGGCAAGGTAACGATGGGGGATTTTTTCGCTGTTCCAGAACTGTGAGATTAATTTCCCGGGGAGAGCCGCCTCCTCGAAAACGGTGTTGGTTGCGATGGGATCGGGGGCATCCTGGAGGAGTAACAGCCTGGCGGTGAACGTATTGGCAATCTGGTCCCCGAATCCAAGGGCGATGATTCCCGTTACGGTGGCGATTCCAATCAGGTATTTGAGGCGCTTCGTCATAGACTTGGGTTAGGAATGAGAGTCTGCCCGCCGTGAAATATTCCACGTTTGATTCGCCTGCTCTATGGCACTGGCAGCGAGAGCCTTCTTATCCTTCGAACAAGTAGTGGAAATCCTCAATAGAGAGGGACGAGGAAAACTTCTCTTCTCCGAGGACATCCGCAACCAGAGCTTGTTTTTTGGTTTGGAGCGAGCGGATTTTCTCTTCAATGGAGTTTTTTACCACCAGGCGATAAGCAATGATTTTCGATGTTTGACCAATGCGATGGGTGCGATCGATTGCTTGTGCCTCGACGGCAGGATTCCACCAGGGATCAAAGAGCACGACATAGCTGGCTGCCGTCAGGTTCAAGCCGGAACCTCCAGCCTTGAGTGATATGAGAAAGACGCCTGGATCGGAAGCTGATTGGAAATCTTTGACAAGGTCTCCCCGATCCTCAGTTGCCCCAGTGAGAGTCCATGTGCGAATCTCTTTCTTTTTGAGCTCCTTCTCCAGGATTTTGATGAGTTCAACAAATTGCGAAAAGATGAGGACTTTGGCGCCTTCCTCCATGATGGGAGCGAGTAGTTCCTTCAAGGCGTCAACCTTCGCCGACGCTGCTCGAGAGTTCTTTTGATAGAGCGCCGGGTGAGCGCAAATCTGACGGAGCCGGAGAAGGGAGGTTAAGAAATTGAATCGGAGCTCGCTCAATTGTTTTTGAGTGTTCACCTTGAGCAAAATTTGCTGAGCTCGCTTGAGTTCCGCTTCATAGAGCTTTCGTTGGGTGCCTTCGATTTCGCAGTGAATCTCGTCTTCAATCCGCTCTGGCAGGTCCGGAGCGACCTGGCTTTTTGTCCGGCGGATTAAGAAGGGGCGAACGCGTGAGGAGAGTCTTAGTCGGGCGAGTGGGTCCTGTTTGGAATCGTACAGTTTAGTGAATTGTGTGCGGGTTCCCAGGACGCCAGGCATGGCAAAAGACATCAAACTCCAAAGATCCAAAGCACTGTTTTCAATAGGGGTTCCGGTAAGGACCAGGCGGTGCTCAGTCTTAAGGAGTTTGGCGGTCTTTGCTGTCTGGGAGTTGGGGTTCTTAATGTATTGGCCTTCATCCAGGATAACTGCGAGGAAGGCAAGTCGTTGCAGTTCGCTTCCTAGGGAACGGAGATGGGAGTAGTTGATGACGTGGAGGTCGGTCGATGTGAAGGCCGCCGGAAGGTCCTTTACCGAGCTTGCTGACCAGATGCGAACGCTCAGGCTGGGGGCGAATTTTTCGACCTCACTCCCCCAGTTGTCCATGACACTCTTGGGGCAAACGACGAGGCTGGGCTGAGATTTTGCCTTTTTCTTGGCTCGCAACCAGAGCAGCCAGGCGAGGGTTTGGAGGGTTTTTCCGAGGCCCATATCATCAGCCAAAATACCTCCGAAGCGATTGGTGGTGAGGTAGGCAAGAAAGTGGTAGCCATCCTTTTGATACGGCCGCATTGCCGCCGTTATTCCTTTTGGCTTTGGTGGTGCGACTCGAGTCTGGATCTCTTCGACACGGCGTTGAACGGAAGCGGCTTGCTCGTCTGGAAGAAGGTTTCGGGCGCTGTTGCTTGCGAGTTGCAGGGCGTGTAGTCGTTGGGGTTCGTCGGATAGGTGCTTGGGGTTCAATCCAATCTTAGCGAATTCGAGATCTTCCTCTTCGCTGTGATCATACTCAAGCCGACGCCAGCCTTTGCCGGAGAGACGAACCCACTTCCCGTTGGCTGCCAGGAGTAGTTTGATTTCATCGGGACTGAGCGTCGTATCGGAAAGTTCGAGGACCTGTCTCTTATACACATCTCCGAGCCCACGAGACCTCTCTACATCTC
>CAJXVR010000349.1 GCA_913061285.1 uncultured Verrucomicrobiota bacterium
CGTCGGCAGCGTCAGATGTGTATAAGAGACAGGCCCAAGCCGCGCTCGCGAAATCGGGCATTAACTCATCCCGCTCCGGAAACGCAGCCCAGTCCGTTTGGGTCCCTGAGAAGGGCTGAGAATAATCGGGGCGATAGTGAAACCGAAAATCGTTGGGGGGCTTGGGGCCCTTTGGTTTAGGCCCCGAATTGCCACTCGGCCCCGCAAGGTCAACCACCGCCTTGAGTGGAATCCCATGAGTCACCTTCCCCACACCGAAGGTCTGGTAACCATGCGCCTTGAAGTGTTGGGGCAGCAATCGGCCCACAAACGTTGCTCGATCATTGGCCAACGCACTCGTGGGTTGCCCGTAAACGCCCGTACTCGACGGAAAGCGCCCGGAAAGAAAGGAGGCCCGTGAAGGCCCACAAAGCGGCGCCTGACAATGAGCATTGGCAAAGAGGGTCCCTCGCGCCGCCAATGAATCGATATGAGGCGTCAAGGCATCCGGATGCCCATCGAGACAGCCTACCCAATCATTCAGATCATCAATGATTATGAGCAAGACGTTCGGACGCTCCTTGGCAGAGGGTGCCAGAGCAAAACAAACGCAAAACAAGACAGCAAGAAACCGAGCCACAGAGGCGTTCTACGCCAAAGCCTTCCCCCTGGCAACTTCCCACGCAGACGAAAGCTTCGCCGGTCGACAAGGCCTCCGGCCACTACAGAACTCCCCCGCCTCAACTGGCCTTTTCATTGACGCTCCGGCCCTCACACTGCTATCCCTCGATTGGCAACGTGGTGCCGCATCAATGAATCAAGAGCAACAAGAGACCTTCCGCCGCAAACTCGAGGAGCTTGTCGCCGAGCTGAAAGAGGATCTGGAATCGAATCAGGACTCCACTAAGACGGTTGATCTCGACACTTCCATCGGCAGGCTCTCGCGAATGGACGCCATGCAGTCTCAGCAAATGGCCCTCGAATTAAAACGGCGCCAGCAAAACCAGCTTCAGCGGGTGAAAAGCGCATTGAAACGAATCGATCAAGGGACCTACGGTAAATGCGGAAAATGCCACAAAGACATTAGCCCTGAACGTCTCGAGGTCCAGCCCGATGCCGTCCTCTGCGTTCGCTGTGCGGATGCCCGCTAGAAGGCCGTGATCCTTCTGAACCCTACCCTCTTGGGAGCACGCCGCTTCAATCCCCTCCAATGATCAGCGACTATTTCAAGCTTCTTCGACAATCCCCGAAGATTCTAGGCCTTGGATTTTCCTTCGCATTCTTTTCCAGCTTTGGTCAGACATTTTTCATCTCATTGAGCGTCCCTCGAATCCTCGAGCAATTCGGCTTCTCGAACACAGAATGGGGGGCCCTTTACTCGGGAGCAACGCTCGTTTCCGCTCTCTGCCTGCCTTTCCTCGGGGCGAAACTCGACCAAATCCCGCTTAGGATCTACGCACGCAACGTCGCCTTCGGGCTTACCGGAGCCTGCCTTCTCATGGCCCTGGCCTCAGCCCCATGGCTCATTGCGCTCGCGCTCTTCGGACTCCGCTTGACGGGGCAAGGACTCCTTTCTCTAATGGCAACGGCAACGATGGCACGGCTCTTCGATGCACAGCGAGGCAAAGCGCTCAGCATCGCGACGATGGGATTTCCCCTGGGCGAAACCGTCTTTCCGGCCCTCACCGTCGCGCTCATCGGCGCATTCGGTTGGCGCCCTACCTGGGCTCTTGCGGGCGCCGTGAGCTTGCTGGTGTTTTACCCGCTCACCCGTTACCTGGCCGGGAGCCGACCACGTCCCACTGCGATCACGCCCTCAGACAAGGTCAAACCTGATGTCAGTTGGAGTCGCCGGCAGGTCCTGTCGCATTGGCAGTTCTACACCTTGGTCCCAACCTACGTCGCTCCGGGCTTCCTCGCCACCGGCCTCGTTCTCTATCAATTTGCCCTCGCCGATGAAAAAGGATGGTCCCACCCCTTGATGGCGAGTTCGTTCATCAGTTTTGGTCTGAGCCGGCTCGTCTTCGCCTTTCTTATCGGCCCATTGATCGATCGCTTTGGGGCCCAACGCCTCTTCTCCCTACAACTCGCACCTCTCGCCCTTGGCATGGTGTTGATGGCGACTAACAATCACGCCATAACTCCTTTCATTTACAATGGACTCATCGGCATCAGCCTAGGCATCGGCTCAAGCACTTCCTCAGCCCTTTGGGCGGAGCTCTACGGCACCAAACATCTCGGCGCGATCAAGAGTTTACTTTCGACGATCGGAATCTTTTGTACTGCGCTCAGCCCCATCATGGTCGGCTCACTCCTCGACCAAAACATCGCCTTCGCCACTCAGCTCAAGTACTACGCAGCAGCCCTCATCCTATCAGCAGCTTTAAGCAGACTGGGCTGCTTAAAGCTAAAGACGGCGCAATAGCAAGCCATCGGATCCGGCCAAGCGAGGGAATAAACCCCTGCCCGAACCGTCCTAGAAACGGAAACAGGCATGAAGAACATGATTCGTATGAGATTGATTTATCCACTCCTGGCCTTCATCGCCATGACAATGGCAACAGCTCGGGGCCAGAGCTGGGTAACCGAGTACGATTCCCTCTTGCAACGATACGTCACCGAAAGCGGGGTCGACTATCAAGCATGGCACCAATCAAGGACAGACCGTGACGCGCTCAAGTCAGTCGTGACTGGAATTGGGAGACAAACGCTCAAGACCCTCTCCAACGACGCCAAACTCGCCTTCTATCTCAATGCCTACAACGCCTGGATCCTTCAGCGAATTCTAGACTCCTACCCGACGAAGGGACCGGGCGGCGGCGGATTTATTGGCCGCACCCGCTTTTTTCGATCAAAAAGCCTGCAGGTCGCAAATCGCACAACCAGTTTCCATCTCTTGGAGAATGAGATCATTCGCCCTCAGTTCTCCGAACCCCGAATTCACTTCGCACTCAATTGCGCGAGTAGAAGCTGCCCACCGCTCCACAATCGCGCGTTTCGCGCAGAATCGCTCGATCAAACTCTGGATGATCTCACGCGTCGTTTCATCAATCACAACCCACGAGGGATTCGTTCCTCAGGCAATGACGAGATTCAGATTTCAAAGATTTTTGATTGGTACGAAGTCGATTTCGGAGGCGCCGATGGTGTGATCGCCTTTATCAACCGCTATCGAGTTCTACCGTTTTCTCCAAAAATCCGGATTCGGCATCAAGACTATCAATGGACTCTCAACCAGTCCAAGCGCAAGGCCTACACCCAATGATTCGAGCCGCCGCGGCGATCGAACAAAGGATTTAGCCGAATTCGACTTGAAAAAGACCGGCACACTTTCTAGTTTTCGGCAATGGATTCGCAGTTAACTGAATATATCCCGATCATTATTCTCGGTGCCGTTGCTCTAGCATTCGCTGTTGGCACCCTGATTGCGTCGGTAGTTTTCGGGAAACGCGGTCGCCGCAGTAAGATCAAGGATACGGCCTACGAGTGCGGTATGCTCCCGATTGGAGAAGGCAACGCCCGCTTTTCGATCAAGTTCTACCTCGTCGCGATGCTCTTTATCTTGTTCGACGTCGAAGTGGTCTTCCTCTACCCGTGGGCTGTCGTCTACAAGGAACAGCTGGCCCAAAATGCCAATCTGATCTTCGGCTCGATGATGGTCTTCCTTGGACTCTTTACCGTCGGATTTATTTACGAAATCAAGAAAAAGGCCTTCGACTGGAAGGCTTGATCAAAACAGCACTCTGATTGAGTCCGGATCTCCCAGGGAGATCCGATGGCACTCCTCCCCTCCCAACGGGGCGATCCTGGCATGGGCGCCCTGGAGATCCCCGACGAACACCACCAACCTATTCTATTTCTTTGAACCCTAAATCTACCATCCAGCTTCGGCCCGGAACCGCAGATCGAATCATCGCTGGCCACCCTTGGATCTACCGGGGAGCCATCCAGAACATCACCCATGAACCCAAGGATGGTGAGATCGTCCAAGTCCGCGACCATCGCCGCCGTTTCTTAGGAATCGGCCTGTTTAACGCTCAATCAAAAATCACCGTCAGACTCCTCTCCCGGTCCCGAGAAACGATTGATACCGATTTTTTCTATCGCCGAATCAACGCGGCTCAATTGCTCCGAAAGAAACTCCTTCCTGATGCCTCGTCCTATCGACTCGTCAGTGCAGAAGGCGATGAGCTCAGTGGGCTGATCATCGACAAATATGAGGACGTCTGTTCGATACAGATCTCTTCTCTCGGGATGGAGCAGCGAAAACCGCAAATCATCGATGCCCTCAATCATCTCTGCTCCCCAAGTGCGATCATCGAACGAACCGACATCGCTTCCAGAAAAGCTGAAGGCCTAGAAACACCAGACACCTTCTTGCGTCCTCAAGAAGGTTCGAAGCACACAGAAAAAACGAATATTGAGATCAATGGCCTGAAGTTTGGCGTCGATTTCAAAACCGGTCACAAGACTGGGTTCTACCTCGATCAACAGGTCAACTACCAACTCGCTGCCGATCTCGTCGAGAAATGGGATTCCAAGAAAATCCTCGATTGCTTTACCTACCAAGGCGGGTTCGCGCTCCACATGGCCAAGCTTCCGAATCGAACCGTCTTGGCGATTGACCAGAGTGACGATGCGATCGCTCAAGCGAAACGCAATGCCGAAAACAATGGATTGGCTGATCGCTGCAGTTTCCAGACAGCCAACGTCTTCGACTGGCTCAAAGAGGCGCAGAACAAGACCAAAGCCGATTCCCATGAAAACAAATTTGACGCAATCGTTCTGGATCCCCCCTCGTTCACTCGCAATCGTTCCTCCGTCGGAGATGCGCTCCGCGGCTACAAAGAGATCCATCTGCGCGCCCTCCGATTACTCAAAGAACGTGGACTTCTCTTCTCCTACTGTTGCTCGCACCACGTTGATCAAGATACCTTCGAAGAAGTGATCGCCACGGCAGCTTATGACAATCGGCAATGCCTGAGACGTGTGGCCGTGTTCCATCAATCCCCGGATCATCCAATCATTCCGACCGTACCGGAAACGGAATATCTCAAGGGATTCGCCTACGAGCTCCTGCCTCGTTAGCCCTCATTTCGAAGATTTAGAAGAACCCGCTTTGCGAGGGCTGGGCGCCTCAAGAAAGGCGCTCACCTTCCTCCAGCAAACTCGCTAGGAGGCAACTAACTGGCGCTGCCAGTTCATGAGCTGGGGCAATTGATTTTCCCAATCCCGTGCTAAGGCAACAAGAGTCGCCTTACTCGCGATCAAGGTTGGGTCTAGGTCAAGCGCTTCCGCTTTCGCATCACGAATCTTTTTCAATTCCTCGATACGGCTCTTCTCAGATTCCGACATCGACACGCGCTTTGAGCGCTTCTTTCCTGGCCGAGCGTCTTCAGGAAGCTTTCGAACGGCCTCAACGGCTTCCCGAATACCTCGACGACGTCGCGTTGAAAACCGTAGTGGCAAAGTAATCTCCCACTCTTTCTCTTCACTAGCTAGCGTCGCAATCCGAAGCAGGCTCTCGTGATTTAACACGAAATAGGGAGGTTTATTGGCATAACACGCCTCCTCTTCCCGCCACTCCCAAAGCCCTTTCACAAAAGCCAAGCTCGCCTCTTCCAAGCGACTGCTCCCTTTGATCCTCCAAGCATCTTCGGAGGCGGTTTTGACGCTCTTGACCGCATCTGCAACCAGGCGTTCCCCAATCTCGTCAATCCATGAGGAGCGCTCTTTATCTGCCAATTGTTTCTTGATCGATTGATGAATGGAAAGCAAGTAGCGCACGTCATTGAGGGCATACTCCGTCATCTTTTCGGTCAATGGTCGCTTGCCCCAATCAGCTTTCTGAGATCCTTTTTCAAGATCTACTTTGTGGTAATGAGAGACCAAATGATGAAGACCAAATTCACGAAACCCTAGTAAGCGAGCCGCCCACATGGTGTCAAAAAGCTTCGCTGGCACAAAACCGAAGCGGCGATGCAAGAGCCGAAGGTCATAATCCGCCGCGTGAATCACGATCTCAACATCTTTCAAACTCTCCCACAACGGCTTTAGATCGATATCCGCCAAGGGATCAATGAGAATCAACGAATCTGGCAAGGCAATTTGAATCAGGCAGAGGCGCTCGGGATACGAGTACAGGCTATCCGCTTCCGTATCTAGAGCGATCACGGAGCAGGCAGCAATTTTCTCCAACCACGGGGCTAGAGCTGTATTCGAATCAATCACGGGGCGAAACTAAGTCAAACAGACCTGAAATCAAAATGAAACGTTACGTAAATTTTCGCTCTTTCAAGCAAATTTCTTTCCGAAGCTCATACAATGGCCCAAACTCCACCGCATGAACCTCGCTGCTCGTTTCGTTCAATCCGCCAGCGCCAATACGGACAAAGAAGCCGTTTTCTGGGGGGACGAATCATATAAATACAGCCATTTTGCAAAGGAAACGGCTGCTCTCGCCCATCACTTTTTGGACGAGCACGCGCTCAAACCCGGAACCAGAGTAGCCATCTGGCTTAAAAACTGCCCCGAATTTCTCTCCGCCGTTTACGGCATCCTCCGCGCCGGCGGCGTGGTGGTCCCGATCAACAACTTCCTCAAGCCTTCCGAGGTCGCCTATATCCTGCAGGACGCTGAAGCCGATATCGTCATTACAGACGGTGAACTCGCCGAGAAACTAGCGGAAGTCAAAGATACGCTCCCTACTCTCTCGATCATTCCCACGACCACCTTCGCAAGCCTGACCCAGGCATCAGAGCACTCAGGGGCTCCTTCTATTCCCGACCGGGGAGAAGAAGATCTCGCCGTAATCATTTATACTTCGGGAACCACAGGTAAGCCCAAGGGAGCCATGCTCTCACACGGTAACCTGCTCCACAATGTCGAGAGCTGTCAGCATGAGCTCGAAGCGATCGATATGGACCGGATGACGATTCTCCTCCCCATGTTCCACAGTTTTATGCTGACGGTCGGGGTCTTCCTTCCCATTCTCGTCGGAGGCTCTCTCGTGCTGATTCGTTCTCTCCATCCGCCCAAGAACATTCTAATGGAGATCATCAAGCACCAGGCAACGATCCTCCCCGCCATCCCGCAATTATTCAGAACACTCGCGACGACTGAGCTTCCGCCGCTCCCCTTGCGGCTTTGTATTAGTGGGGCAGCTCCATTACCAGTTGAGGTTCTCAAGCAGTTTACCGAGCGCGTTGGCATTCCTCTCATTGAGGGCTACGGTCTCAGTGAAGCAAGCCCCGTCGTCTCCCTGAATCCCATCCGTGATGTTCGCAAACCTGGTTCCATTGGCCGCCCCGTCAAGAATGTCGAGGTGTCAATTCAAGATGATGCCGGCGAGCTCCTCCCTAACAAGGAGATCGGGGAACTCTGTGTTCGCGGAGGGAATGTGATGCAGGGATATTGGAATCGGCCCGAGGAATCGGCCGCAACGTTGGTCAATGGATGGCTACGAACAGGCGATATCGGGTATCAAGACGACGACGGTTACTTCTTCATCACTGATCGCAAAAAAGACATGCTTCTCGTCAATGGAATCAACGTCTACCCTCGCGAAATCGAGGAATTGCTCTACCAATTCGACGGAATCAAAGAAGCGGCCGTCGTCGGGAAAACCCACCCGAAACGCGGAGAACAGCCGGTGGCCTTCATCGCCTTTGATGCGGGAAAGGAATCCTCGGTTGAGGAGGTCAAGGCCTTCCTCAAAGGACGTCTTGCCGACTTCAAATGCCCCAGGGAGATTCACATCAGCGCCGCCTTACCGCGAAATGCCACCGGAAAGATTCTCAAAACGGAGCTCAGAGACCAGTTGAAAGCTCAAGCCTAAGCACGCGAAGAAACTCGAAGCGCCCTCTCCCTGCTATAACCATCTAGGCCGCCAATCCCTTCTCCCGAATCCACTCGAAAGCGGAGGCATTCCTGGCGGACCGCTTGAAGCCGGGATCTCATGCCCATTTAGGCCGGTTTCTCCCCTTGACGCCCCATTGGTTGCGAATTACCTTTGGCTTTTAACGATGGTTTCACATCCAAAGCAGAGTCGTTTTTTCGGTCTCTGCTTTTTGTGTATTTCTAGGCTAAACGGTCCTAAGACTGAAGCGCAACCTTAACCAGGAGCCTACGGTGGATTTCGAAGACATTAAGTCAATTGTCGAACTGATGAACAAAAACTCCATTTCGGATTTCGAAATGGAGAAGGAAGATTTCAAGATTAAGCTTCGACGTGGCGTCGAAGGTTATACTGCAACGACGTCTGAAGGAGGTCCCTACCTCCTTACGCCGCCCCCGGCAACCCCTGTCTCTTATACACATCTGACGCTGCCGACGAG
>CAJXVR010000350.1 GCA_913061285.1 uncultured Verrucomicrobiota bacterium
CTACACTAGATCGCTCGTCGGCAGCGTCAGATGTGTATAAGAGACAGATCAAGGATCGATCGACGCCCTGGGTCCGAGTCTGATTTGAGAATTGTCTGATCAAACGGATGAGGAATCGAGTTAGCCAAATGGAGCGCCCTGGTGAGGTTTTCTTCTAGTTTCAGAGCCCTACCCTGAGAGATTCGTTTGAAAACGGTGTTGAGTCCGGGACCGGTCACTGATGATGCATCGGTCCGAGTGTAGTCGCCGCTGAAGAGGTTTCTTATTCCGAGCGTATCGTAATGGATATCTTGAAGAGTCGTGTCGCTAAAACAGCTATGTTCATCCTCTTGCGCTTGGGTATCCCAGGCGACGAGCAGTCGCTCACCAGCGAGTTCTTTGCCAGCAAATGTTCGGAGGCCATAGACAGCGTACCACAAAGATCGTTTGGGGTCATCCTCAAGGAACCGATGCCTGTAGTTGTTCGGCAGGTTTGGAGCCCAATCATGGCATATGATGCTCAAGTGTTGGACGAGCAATTCGGCGCAAGCCACTAGATAGTCGCTTCGGCGCTCTGCCAAAGGGGCGTTGGTATAGTCCGATACTGGCCGCTCGCCAGGCCCTTCGCTTGAGAGATCTTGGCCCCAGAGAAGGAATTCGATCGCGTGGTAACCACATGTGATAGCGGTTTCCCCGGCTAGCTCGTTATGGCGTTGGAGCAACTCTGGGTCGATTCGTGGATAGTTGGCCAGATCTGCAATGATCCCAGCGTTCGGTGCGTCTTCAGTATAGTCGATGTAGAATTCGTCCAGCGGCCACCCGTTAATCATCGGTTCGAGCCCTCGTTCATCGTCGATAGGCCCTGCATAGAAGCGAAACACTTCTGATTGGAGATACGGGCGGCGACTTGAGATCCAGGCTTCTTTTGCCTCCTCAAGACTCTGATCGCTTGGAGAGGCAACGAACCGCTCAATGGCGCTACGCAGAGTGATAGCGGCCGTTCTAGCGTCTGAATAGGTGGCGAAGGCGAGGGACGCGTAGTGGTTGACCGCACTCTGGCATGCTGCTCTGAATTCCGCCGATTGACCTAGGAGGTCTCCATCAGAAAAGGCAACTAAGAATAGGACCAGCAGAATGCGAGTTTGTTTCCAGAATTCTCTCATGCTGACATTGTGGTTGCGATGATCTGTCCCTTGTATCTGCTCTTGCCAAGCGGTTAAAGCTGAAACTTGAAAGGGGTGGGCTCGTTCCAGGATCTGAAGAAGGCGGTTCAGGAGCTGGGAGGGAAGGGTGATTTGGCAACGCTGGCGGTGGGAATACCTTGTGGTCGCAAATCGAAGAAGGGAGGCACCTCTTGGAGAGCGAGAGAGTTGCTGAATCTGAGTTCTAAACGGTGCACCGTTGATTGATTGAGTCAGTAGTGCTTGAAGCCGCGTAGTCAACGATTCTTCCGATGGGCGAGCCATTAATCCGGGCACCTGCTCCTCTTGACAGGTGCCCGGTAAGGGCATAGGAACTCGTTATCTGCTTCCGATCCGTCTTTCTGCCCCATAAAACCTCGGAGGAAGGTTGAGTATTGATGGAGTGATTTCCCGTTGTGAGATATGTGGCATGGTGCAAGCGTAGCTGCTTCTCGAGAGATTCAGAACTCCCGCTGCCTGGCGCGGTAGACTTGCCTGAGAAGAAGGTGTGGAAATAAAAAAACCTCGCACGCGATTGCGTGCGAGGTATCAAGAAATGCAGGAGAGTAGCTTATCGCATCTGCCCGACTTGGGAGACAGTTGCTAGTTGTTGTCGATCAACAATCCATTTTTTTACTGCAAAGGCGATCAAACCTAGAATCACGAATAAGGTGGCCGCTGGAAGCAAGATTGCCAGGATTGACACGGTGACAGCGCTTCCCATCTCCACAGTCGATAGGAGAGGGTTCCCCAGACCCCCGGTCGCCAACGTTGAGCCTCCTCGGAGGATCGCTGTTGCGGTGTGAAAGAGACCAGCAGCACTACCGCCAGCGATCACTGCAAAACTCCATTGCACTAACGGACTAACGTCATGGACCATCGACGCAGAGAGGACAGTGCCGGCAACCACCGCCGCCGGGGCGGCGACCGCATCAAGAACATTATCTACCCAGGGAACGTAGTAGCCGACGATCTCGCAACCCACGGCAACACTAAAGGCAATGACAGCTGGATACGAAGCCAGCCACTGAAATCCTTCAGAAAGCTCTAAGTGGCCGGTAAAGGCAGCCAAGCTCACGACGAGCGGTGGGACAAACACTCGAAAGCCGCAGGCGGCACTCAGGCCGAGCCCGATCATCATTCCAAACAAGGTTTCTGCTGTCATATCCATCACTAAATCCTCTCTGCTGGTGTTAAACTATTTGTCTTACCCGAGTGGCGCTGGAATAGTTTCAATTTCGATCAACTTTTTCTCGGAGGCTCTAACACTAAGGATTTGCTAGGGGGGGGTCGCCTATAAATCGATCTTTTGATTGGAATCGTGGCTATTGAAAGCGGCGTCGGAAGGTCGCGAAGAGACCATGTGCCGTGTAGTCATTAATGCCGGCAACGCTGGGTTCGTCGTAGGTAAAGAACCCGTATTGGAGCCTGACTTGACTGGTATCACTCAGTTTCTTTGTTAATCCTGTGACGATTCCGTGACGGTCGTAGTCGACTCCGATGGGGAGGTTGAGCCCGGTATCGCTTTGCCCAAAATCAGCTTTCGAAAAGGAATAGGTCGTATTCCAATCGAGCGTCTTGCTAAGAATGTAGTTGGCCGTTCCCATAAACGTGTAAATTTGACCTTCGTAGGGAACCAAAAGGGTGCCGTCGGTGACGCCGCTGGTCGTGCGCAAATCACTGATGGATGCCGTGCCTGAGAGATACAAGCGCTCTTTCGGCTGAAACGTGGTCGAGAGTGTGTAGATATGGGCGTCGTAGTTTCCCGAGTAAAGAGAAGCGGCTGGAAAAACGGTGCCGAAGACGTCGACCGAGTCCGTGCTCGCTCGAAAATCTGTGGCGGTAAGGCGGTAGGCCAAGGAGGTGCGGACACGGCTCCAGGGTTTAAGTGTGAGTTTGATGTTAAAATCATCGGTCTCTGTATCACGTGATCGAACAAAGGCTGAAAATCCGTTTCCTGCCGGTGCGAAGGTTCCCAAATCGGTATCCAGTCGGTGGTCGTAATCATTTTGACGAAAGCGTCTTCGATACCAGGTGTTGATGGATGCCCAGCGCCAGGGTGAATAGGTCAATCCCGTTCGATATTCCTTGTGGTCCATCGTCGCGTCGGTGTTTCGCATGAAATCCGTCGCGTCGGCAAAGCCATCATCGATAAACTGATTCTCTCGTTGCCCGATATCGCGTTGCTGAAACTTGGTGTCGAGATAGAGAACCGTGTTTCGGATTTTGGTGTATCGAAGTCCAAAGTTCTCTTCGGTTGTGCGGGAGTCAAGGTTAGAGCCGAGACCGGCGGGGGCGCCAAAGACGAAAATATCCCCATCACCCGATTGGCTCGTCCAGTCGTTTTGAAAGCCGGCGAAGAAGTTGAGTCCGTTGAAGGGGCCCAAGAGGGTGTTGACGTTGATCACGTGGGAATCTCGATCGAGGACGATTTCTCGACTTGTATCCCCCTGAAACGGAGCGACCCCGATATTGTTGGGAAGAAAGGTTTCGAGGTTGAATCCGGCGTCAGCACTCAGATCTGAGTAAAGGTAACCAGCTGAAAGCATCCACCATGGTTTGAGTGCTTTCTCAGCGCGGATGGTATTTGCTCCACTGAAGTGATCATAGTCTTCAGTGACTCGCGAAGCCGTGTCGGGCAAGGTGGCGCCGGCTGATGAGAAATCCGGCATCTCGCGTGTGGTTGAAAAATTCGTGAACTCGCCCCGAAAGGACTCTTCGATGTCCCAGCCGCGCCAGGAATGTTCGATGTCGAGTTTGATGATGTGGGTCTCCTCATCAATGTGCTTGGTGCCGGGGAAGATTCCCTTGCCAGGCGCTGCAGGGTTAGCCGGAAAAATTGGTCCCCAGTGAAGCATGGATTTTTCTCCATCCCGAAATTGGTGTTCGTAACCAAGCACAATCGTGGGCCAATTGGGGAGGGTGAGACCTAGGTCGATCCATGCCCGTCCGGTGTCGAGGTAAAGGTCTCGATTGAGTGAGATAGGATCTTGTCCGAGTCCTTCATAGTAGCCGCCGGTATCGCGGTAGAATCGGCGAAATTGGTCGTATCCGAGTTCGATAAATCCGAGCTTTGGCTTCGATAGTGACAGCTCGATCTCGTGGTCCTCAGTCTCAAAAATTGACCGGCTTTTGAGATTAACGCGCGTCCCGTCCTCGAGTCGGTCACTCAGTGAAAACTCAGAAATACCTCCGGTGAATCCATCGTCTTGCCAGTAGTGCTCTCGAAACTGCCCTTCATTGCCGGCGACTGATACGTAACCAAGGGTGGGGGCGAAGGTGTACTGGAAGGAGGATTGGTCGTCTTGTTCTTCCCAGGCTAGTCCTTGATCAATCCATGCCCTGAGAATTGCAACTTGCTCGCTGCTGAGCCGCTCGGCCTTACCAATTGGAGGCATCTCCATATCTTCCTCGAGAAAGGCAACGTAGTGAATGAGCGGACTTTGCTCGCTATCGCCTGGAATGATATCCTCTCCGTAGTCGCCGCCCTCGAGGGCTGTCTCACGCGTGCGGAGATTGAGTCCTCCTTTTGGCCGCTCGTCCCCGTGGCATTGGAAGCAGTGACCCTCGAGAATGGGGAGAACGTCGGTCTTGAAGATGATAGTGCGCTCTGCCGGTGCGGGTAGCTGACTCGTGTCCACGTCTTGAGTCCATGCCGTGTTGATGAGCAGTGCCATTCCTAGGATGGCGGGGCGGTACCAGTCGCGAGTGTGAGTAAGATTGGTGATCATGGTCTGGTTACTTGAGCTAATGCTTGGGCTAGTAAAGCAAGCGAGGGTTCACCATCGATCCGTGAACAGCGGTGTGACATCCTGCCGTCCAGCACGTGCCCATTGACAAGAACGCGCTATGATCGACTTTTCCGACCAGGACTTGGCTTGGGTCAAATTGCATCTGAGAGTGGCAGCGGAGGCAAAGATTTGAATCGCGTTGGGTAAGCATTTTATCGTGAATGGACCCGTGGGGTTGGTGGCAGGTCGTGCAACCATCCTGCATGCCTTCATGGACGAAGACAAAGGAGCGGGTTTGTTCGCGATGACATTGGGCACATTGTTGGTCCTGCCGTGCGAGTCCAAGTCCACCGGGTTGCTTGAAGATGTCCCGCCCGTGCGGGTCATGACAATCCACGCAATTCATCTGGCCCTCAAGGACGGGATGATGTTGGGGTAAACTGAATTCCGCGTGCTTTTCCTGATGGCACTCGAGGCAAGGTTGAGGATCTTTGCCGGGATTGTGAATGAAAACGTTCTTTCCGCCTCCTGCTTGAATGTGCTTGCTTCCGGCGCCGTGACACGATTCACACCCACTCACACCATGGTAACTTTCGTCCTCTTTGAAGAAGCGGGAGTGCACGCTGCCTGGAAACTGACGGGTAATCTCGGCGTGACAATCCTCACATTTCTGATTGCCGACATAGTGGGCTCCTTCCACTTGGGGGGGCACGACGACCGATCGGGTCGTTGAGGAACAAGAGGATGATGACAGCAAGAGCAATGTGCTGATAGCGCAGGCGATGAGGAACGAAAAGGGAGCCCAATCCTTTAGGCGCGAGGAATGCATTATGGTTTTTAGTCGGTGTTTCATCCCTTGGTTCTGGTAGAGTGTGCCAACGTTTAGCGTTAGATCTGACCTGTTCAAACTACAGGACTTCAGGGACTTAGCACGCTCTTGATAATTGGTTGAGGCTACGAATCACCCCCCAAATGTCAAGGGGCTTTGGCATGCCTCCATACTTGAAATTAGGAGTATATTCCGTTGACAGTATATACCTAAAAGGGAATATAGGGCAGTGGAAATTGTCTCTGTCTACAAGTGTCTGTGTGACATGACTCGCTTGCGGATTCTCAACTTGTTGAGTCATGGGCCGCTTTGTGTCTGTTCCATGCAAGAGATCTTGATGGCGCCACAGGTGAAGGTGTCAAAGCATCTTGCATACCTGCGAGAGCACGGGCTGATCAGCTGCGAACGGAAGGCGAATTGGAGCTTTTATCGCCTTGTGGATTCGCCCAATCGGCTTCTAATCGAAAATTTGAAGTGTCTCCAGGATCTTGCCCTTGAAGAACCTCTCTTTGCTGCTGACTTGGTTCGATTGAAGCGATTTGACCAAGCGTCTCATTGTGCGCGTTAACTCGACGGAATCTGAAAACGAAAGTGAAACACCGCATTCTAATTCTCTGTACCGGCAATTCATGTCGGAGCCACCTTGCCGAAGGCATCCTCCGCCTAGCCAGTGACTCCATTTTTGAAGTTCAAAGCGCAGGTTCGGACCCGACCGGCGCTGTTCATCCCAAAGCCATCGAGGTGATGCGAGAAATCGGCATTGATATTTCAAGCCACCGGTCCAAGCACATGAATGAGTTTCTGAACACGGAAGTTCACACTGTCATCACGGTTTGCGGGAACGCGGATCAAGCCTGTCCGACCTTTCCGGGACAGGTCAATCGCTATCATTGGGGCTTCGATGATCCGGCGAAAATGTCGGGCAGCGAGGAACAGGTGATGCAAGGATTCCGGAGGGTTCGAGATGAAATTAAGCTCGTCTTTGAGGCCTACGCTGCGGGCTTTAGAGAGGCTGTGTCAATCGATCCGGGGCTCTGATGAAAGATCAGTTTTGGGGGGAATTTTTAGGCACCTTCGTACTTGTGTTCTTTGGCTGTGGTGCCGTTGCTACGGCCGTGAGTGTCAATGCCCCAATGGGGCTTTTTCAGGTCGCGATCGTTTGGGGACTTGGCCTCACTGTGGCGATCTATTTGACAGGGGGGCTGAGCGGGGCGCATCTCAATCCGGCAATCTCGCTCGCCTTTGCCATGTTTACCTCATTTTCGTTTCGGCGGCTGCCACTTTATTTTTTGGCCCAGTTTCTTGGGGCGTTTCTGGCCGCTGCCGCAGTCTATGGGCTCTATGGCGGATGCATCGCTGCGTTCGAACAGGCCGAGGGAATCCAACGTGGAGAGCTTGGGAGCGAGGCGAGTGCGATGATCTTTGGTGAATACTATCCCAATCCTGGAGGCAAGGCCTTGGATGCGACCGCTTCTGATCGGGTTTCGATGATGCGAGCGTTCTGCGCTGAATTTCTGGGGACACTGCTTCTCGCCTTCTCCGTTTTCGGATTCACGACGAAGGCCAACACCAAGACCTTGGGTTCACTGACCCCGTTCGCCATTGGGATGGCGCTCACGGTCTTGATCTGTGTGTTTGCTCCCTTGACCATGGCTGGGTTTAATCCCGCTCGCGATCTCGCCCCCCGAGTTTTCTCCAGCCTCGCTGGGTGGGGGGCAGTCCCATTCACGGTGAATGGACTTGGATGGCTCTTCGTTTATGTCGTAGCGCCTTGCGGAGGAGCCTTGTGCGGAGCGTTCTTGAGCCGGCGAATCGTTTGGGTAGAATAGTTCAGGGGGTTACTCGCTCGGCTCGAATGCCTGCTTGTGCTGTCTAATTGATAAGCCGAAAAACCGCTTTAACGCGCATTCTTATTGGGATTGTTCCGACAGAAAGTGAGGGGCCTCCACCAGAGCTATCCGCAGCGACGCGACTCATGCGAACAACATTAGATAGGGCACTTCGGCGATCGTCTTGGTGGTTAGCTTCTTCTTCGATCATCAGAGGGGCTCCGATTGACGCGGCAAGTGCCCTGGCAAGTTGACCGGCTTTCTCGCGAGCGGCTTTAATTGCGAGGATTCTTGTTTTGTCCTGGTATTCGATACGTTTGGACGTGTCGAAAGTCACTCCACCGATCGTTACCGTCGCTAGTTTGCTTAGGCCCATCCAAAGACTCCTGTACGATTCGAGTGTTTTGGATTCGAAAGTAATACTGGTTGAGGCATAGTACCCTTTCTTCGTTCTTGTTCCGTTCCGAAACTCCAGATCCTCGGCGAGTTGGAGCTGAGATGTTTGTATTTTTTTGTCCTCGATTTCTTCACGCTGAAGAAATGCAATGACGGCGGCGACGTTCTTGTCATGTATTACTGCGACATCACTAACGGTCTTGGCGCTACTCTTGACTCCTAACTGCCAGCGCATGAGATCGGGGACAACATCGCTTGTCGCCGTGCCGTAGACGGAGACGTGTGGGGCTTCGAAGTGTTCGGCCAGCACATTCGGGCTTAGAGAGAGAACAAAGAGGCTGAGGGAAATGGCGAGTTGTTTCTTC
>CAJXVR010000351.1 GCA_913061285.1 uncultured Verrucomicrobiota bacterium
TTTTTTCAAGCAGAAGACGGCATACGAGATGTAGAGAGGTCTCGTGGGCTCGGAGCGCTTCAAACTGCTCTACGACATCTACCACATGCAAATCATGGAAGGCGACGTCATCCGAACGATCCGAGAAAACCATCAATACTTCGGCCACTATCATACCGGAGGCAATCCGGGTCGGAATGAGATCGACCACACCCAAGAACTCAATTACCCCGCAATCTGCCAAGCGATCGTCGACACCGGTTTCAAGGGATATATCGCCCAGGAATTCATCCCTAAACGACATCCCCTCGGCTCTCTCTATGAGGCCGTGAGACTCTGCGATGTCTAATTCGGTTCCCAGACAGTTGGATCACAGCTAAGGCACTGCGCGACGAGTAACAAACGGTGACACCGCTCCCCTCCAAGTCAACCCGTGGCAAGACATTGAGCCTCGTGGTTGGCTTTTTTGCGTTGCTCGTCGTCGCTTGTTTCCTCGTGTGGTTGCTCGATTCGTGGGCAAGGTCAAAGAGGCAATTCGACAACCAAAGCTACGCGCAGATCCTCGCCGCCGTCCCACGACACTTCCGAACGAATTCGGAGGCTCCCATCTTGGCAACGCTTACTAAGAATGACAGCGAACTAATCCCCCGATTCAGTCAAACACTCCTTGGGCCCTCACCGCTTCGGTATCGCGTGACAAGGCGTCTCCCAAAGGAAATACGTGTGGCACTCATGTCATGGCTCCCCCGCTCAAGAGCACAAACACTCTTCCTTAGCCCGAAGGATGTGCTTCGATCTCGCGAGCAAGCGCTCTGGGCACTAACATTGATTGAGTCGGATCAAACAACGACAATCATCGACACACTCCGAGCGGCGCTCGATCGCCCGGAACCAACGATACAACGGCAAGCCATCGCCACACTCGGACGTTTTGGCATCGGGGCAACGGGAGCTGTCCCCAAACTCATCCCCTTCCTGAAATCATTCGATCCCCATCTTCGCTATCAAGCCGTCAAAACTCTTGGGGCGATTGCGGAAGGAAGCACTCCAGCGATCGGGGCTATCGAAACGCTAATTGAAGATCCATCAGAGATGGTCCGGGCAGCGGCCGTCGTCACTTATGGTCGTGTTGTAAGAACAAAGAAACGCCTATCACCTCTACTAGAACGAGCCTTGCTCGATCAATCCAGCCAGGTCAGATATGCCGCCGCTCAAGCCATGGGACGAACCGCAAGTGAAGATCCCAGCTCCGTCCCGCCTCTCATTCGAGCACTCCAAGACACCGAATCCCAAGTTCGCCGAAGCGCTGCCATCGCTATCGGCCAGATCGGCCCCACGGCAGCCGATGCCGTTCCCGCCTTGGCGCATGCGCTTTGGGACGAGCGCATGGAAGTTCGAATTAGTTCTGCCGAGGCACTCGGGAAGATCGGGCCCCTTGCCAAGTCAGCCATCCCGGATCTTATCGACGCTCTCAACAACGATTTTGCAGGGATGGGAATCCCTGCTCACGAAGCCATCAAAAAAATCGATCCGGCAAGTGATCGAGGGATCGCGCCACGTTGATCAATTCCCGGTTCCCATCGTGCCACGGGTTACCCCGAGCTGATTCGTAATTTTTAGTTCCTGCCAAAGATCTTCACCGGAAAGTTCCCCCTGCCGTAAACGGTCATAACTTTCAATAATTTGTCGAATCATCGCAGGTGATTCGTTTAGAAATTCAATCCGGAAGGCCTGCACCCCGAGCGTCGTGAGGCGTGAGAAGTATTCTGCCCCGGTTTGAGCGCGCCCATTGAAAACAGTGTTACGACAACCCACATCTGCCTTCAACGAATGGCGCTGTCCCACACGATCGAGGAGCTCGACCTCATGTTTATCACAAGGACGTCCACAATCTCGATAGTCCTTCCCTTCAGACATAAAAGTACAAAACACGCAGTGCTCCATATGAAACATGGGCATATGTTGATGAATCGTCACCTCAAACCAGCGAGCCGGAGCTCCACTTAGGAGAGCCTCTAGCTGATCCGAATTCAAATCGTAGGAAGCGGTCAACCGCTCCAGGTCAAACTCGCGTCGTAGATACTCCGCAGTGAGAGAATTCGCCACATTGAAGGAAAAATCTGCCCTCATACGGCATCCTTCAAAAAAGGAGAGATGATCGTAGTTTCGCACCAGATAGCCGTCGGCATCGCACGATCGCACCTGCTTTAGCACCCATTCTTCACCACTCTTGTGAATGCGCGGCGGAGCCACGAAAATCCCTTCGCTAGTCGCGGAACCTCCCGCTCCAGCCTCCCTAAAATCTCCCCGCGCGCTCCGGTACTGTTGAACGGCAGATCGGTAGGCTTTCGGATCTTCAAAATCACAGTAGATAGTCCGAATACCGGACTCAAGAACCGGGTCCAATTGTTCGAGTTTTCGAATAAGGACCACAAACTCAGGATTCGAAGTTTCATAAGGCTCCTCCGACCGTTCACTCAAAACAGCACGAAACGGCTCTTGGCTTCGGTGCCACGCAGGACGCGTTTCTCGGATTGATGATAGAGATTCGACGAGGCTTCGACGCACGCGATTCAATTCGCTCACCGGCAGCATGAGCCCGTCATCAAGTTGGTTCTCTAGGCTCAGAAGCTCAAAGGGCGTCCCACCCAGACGTCCCAACTGCTTCGTCAACACCTCGTCAGTCAGCGGTCGAGATTCGGCAGTTTCTAACAAGATCTGAGAGTCCACGGTGAGAACATTCCCAAGATCATCGTTCACACGAACTTGCAGGGGCTTACCGAAACTTCCTGAAACCAAAAAACGCAACCCTCGGAAGTAAAGTGGCTTTTTTGTCCGAGACACTCGCTGCCATCGGCGATCAAAGGCCTGATCGCTTGTCTTCCAAACTCGGTCTCCAACCCGCACCCTGTCATAGTCCAAGGTTCCTACCCGAAAACTGATTTCCACTCCGGACGAGGTCTCCGCCCCGTTCGATCGATCGGGTTTCGCGTTTCGCAATTGCTGCACTCGCCCCCCCTGCTCCGGCTTGTCAGGACGACCTTGATCGATGACCAACCCATCCCCTTCTTTTAAAAGAGCCCCCGCTTCAGTTGAGAGACACAGAGACTGGCGCCCTACTCGGGTCACGCGCCCTACCAAAACCCCGCGTTTTTTTCCAAAGCGAGCATGCACTAGCTTCTGGTTATCAATTCCTCCGAGCCACCCACTATAAAGCCCCCGAGAAAAAGCCATCTCTAGGTCATACCGAGAATCCGCGACAATCTCACCTACGTCTTGAACGGCATGAGGGGAGTCCTGGGAGACAGCATTAATCGCACGTCGGTAAGCACTTGTGACATTCGCCACGTACTCAGGAGTTTTGAGCCGTCCTTCAATCTTGAAGGAAGCAACACCCGCTTGAATGAGATCGGGAATCGATTCCAAGCCCATCAAGTCTTGAGGGCTCAAGAGATAACGTCGATCCCCCAGGTCGAGCTTGGTCCCATCCTGATAGAGATCATAGGTCATTCGGCAGGCTTGGGCGCATTCGCCACGGTTGGCAGAACGCCCCCCCAAGGACTCACTCGTGAGGCATTGACCAGAATAGGCCACGCACAGGGCGCCGTGGACAAAGACTTCGAGTGGCAGGCTAGCGGCCGCCTGGCCTGCCCCATCAAGCCTCACTGCCGATTGAATCTCCGCCAGCTCTTTGATCGAGCATTCACGGGCCATCACGACCAAGTGACAACCAAGCGCCTCAGCGAAGCGAATTCCAGCAGCGCTGGTAACTGTCATTTGGGTCGAAGCATGGATTGGAAAATCGTTAGAAATTTGGCGAATCATCCGACAAACGCCAATATCTTGGACAATGGCGGCGTCTACCCCTGCTCTGATAACCTCCGACAGTAAGGCATGCGCCGCAGACAACTCAGTTTCAAAAACCAAGGTATTGAGCGTGAGATAGCCTTTGACACTTCGCCCATGGAGGAAGCGCATTAACTCTGGTAGATCTTCGAGGCGAAAGTTATCTGCCCGCATCCTGGCATTAAAAACGTCTACGCCAAAATAGATGGCATCCGCTCCCGCTTCGACGGCAGCCCGGGCACAGTCCCAATTTCCCGCCGGTGCCAGGAGTTCCGGTGCTGAACGCAGCGCTCGCGACGATTCGGCGTTCGATTTCTCACTATCAGTTATCACAATCAGAGCACGTCCCAATCGATGGAACACCGGGTTTGTATACAGAGCTTGCCTTTTTGTCGCAATGATCTCTCAATCAAATCCATGGATGCACTAGTCATTGGCTGCGGCTATGTCGGCATGCGAGTCGCTAAACGCCTTGCCGCACAAGGACACCGGGTCTTTGGCGTGCGAAGAACGATTAACGATCTCGAGACCTTCGAGGCGGCTAAGATTCAGGCACTGAGCATGGATATTACTGATCCCACCCAGCTGCCCCAAATTCCTTCATCGATTCAATGGGCCGTCAACGCCGTCTCATCGTCCCGACGAGGTTCCGAAGTCTACCGCGAGGTCTATGTCAACGCCACGAAGGCGCTCATCACTCACCTTCAAGAGAACACCTCGATTGAACACTACCTGCATGTCAGCAGCACCAGTGTCTACGGACAGACCGACGGTTCCTGGATCACTGAAGAGGCAGATCGGCAACCGAGCACAGAAACCAGCCGGATTCTGGTCGAAGCGGAAGACTTGCTTCAATCCGCGCACCAAGGCGATGGGTTTCCCGCGACCATCGCCCGTGTCTCAGGAATCTATGGCCCGGATCGGGGCTATCTTTTTCAACAATACCTTAAGAAAGAAGCTACAATGGTAGGCAACGGCTCGCGGATCATCAATATGATCCACGTCGATGACATCGTGAGGGCCATCGTGAAGATTTTGGAGGCCGCTCCCCCCGGAAGAGCCTTCAATATCACTGACAGTTGCCCAACAACGCAGCTCGAATTCTTCACCTGGCTAGCCGCGGAACTGAACGGCGAGCTCCCCCCTCAAGCCACGGAATCTGAGCTCAAACGCCGAAAGCGGGCCATCACTAACAAGCGGGTCTCAAACCGACGGCTCGTGGACGAGCTGTCATTTCTCCTCCACTATCCTTCTTTCCGAGAAGGCTACGCAGCGGAGGTTCAAAGAGCCAAAAACTGCCTATAACAGGCCTTTTCGAACCAAAAAATTCAACCCGGATCCTTTCCTATTGACCGATCGAAACGGTCCTTATTCGTTTCGACATTTGACCTGAATTCACTCATCCCCTAGATTTCGCGACTCGATTTTATGAAAGTAATGATCTGTGACCCCATTTCAGCAAAGGGGATTGAGCAATTTCAGCAGCAAAGCGACCTCACCGTTGAGGTTCTCTCCGAAAGGCTTGGCGAAGCTGAACTTCTCCCTTTGGTGGGCGACGTGAGCGCGATGGTTGTCCGCTCCGAAACGAAAATCACGGAGAAAATCATGGACGCCGCCCCCAAGCTCAAAGTGCTTGGCCGCGCCGGTGTGGGCGTTGACAACATCGACGTTGAAGCAGCGACCCAGCGAGGGATTGTCGTGATGAACACTCCCGGAGGAAACACGATTTCCACGGCCGAACTGACTTTCTCAATGTTGATGGCCACGGCCAGAAAAATTCCGCAGGCCCACATGTCTATCAAGCAGGGCGCCTGGAACCGGAAAGCCTACAAAGGCGTTGAACTTTATCGCAAAACATTGGCCATCTTAGGTTTAGGACGAATCGGAACCGAAGTGGCACGCCGGGCTATCGCCTTTGGAATGCGAGTATACGCCTACGACCCCTACCTTTCTCTCTCTAGAGCCCGCGCCCTCCAAGTCGAGATGAAAGAGCTAGACGAAATCTTCGCCGAAGCCGACTTCATTACCGTTCACATGCCCATGAGTGATGAAACGCGAGGCATGGTCAATCGAGAGGCCTTTGCGAAAATGAAGAAAGGGGTCCGAATCCTCAATTGTGCCCGAGGTGGCATCGTGAACGAAATGGACCTCATTGACGCGATCAAAGAGGGAACCGTCGCCGGGGCTGCATTCGACGTCTATGAAAAGGAACCCCTCCCCGACGACCATCCATTCCGAGAACTTGATCAGGTCGTCATGACTCCTCACTTGGGAGCGAGTACCGAGGAAGCCCAAGACAACGTGGGCATTGAAATCGCCGAAACAATCACGAACTACCTTCGCAGTGGTGCGATTCAGAACGCGGTCAACATGCCAAGCCTAGATGCCCAAACCGCAGCCGCTGTTGCCCCGTATCTCAATCTCGGAAAAAAACTGGGCCGCCTGCTTGCGCAATTGGCACCTCAGAGAAACGACCGATTGGTCATCACGTTTGGCGGAAAAGCAGCGGATGTTCCGGGCGATCCGATTGCCCGATGCGTTCTTATGGGATTCCTCGCCGGCGCAGGAGGTGCGGACGTGAACATGGTCAATGCCAAATCTCTTGCCACAGCGCTCGGGCTCGTTGTTGAGCAGGTGAAATCAAATGAAGAGACAGACTTTTCTGAGTGGCTTCACGTTGCAGCCTACGAGGGAGAGAACAAGGTCTCTGTCGGTGGCACCTTTTTCGGAGCCACGATGAACCCACGAATCGTCCGCCTCAATAGCGTTCCTGTGGAGATTGATCCAAACGGCGTGCTGTGTCTCGTCACCAATAATGATCGTCCCGGCCTGGTCGGGGCCCTTGGGACCTTGCTGGCCGAGCGAAAGATCAACATTGCCAACATGAGCCTCAACCGCGATGCCGCAGGCGGGAAAGCACTCACCGTACTCCACCTAGATAGCGTTCCAGAGAAGAAAGTCGTCGACGAAATTGCCGCACTTGAGAATATTAGTAGCGTCAGAATCGTGAATCTCTAATCGAAACTCGCTTGCTGTGCTTGCCTTGTCATGAACGAAACCTACCTCCAGCGATCTCGCCTCTACCTCGCCCTGGGCACGTGCTTGTGCCTATTGACGCCCTCGAAAAGTGACGCGGCGAACAGCGGACTTGATGGCTTTGGCGATCTTTTCCCGGACGAGACGCTTGCCACGGGCAAGAATCTTAAGGTCACACGAAACGAGCTCGATCAATCCTACATCTACATCAAGGCCAACAAAGCCTCACAAGGAATTGTGATCCGAGAGGCCGATCGCCCCCAACTCGAGGCCCAGCTTTTAGAGAAACTCATCACAACGAAACTGATCATTGATCGGGCAACAAAAGCCGAAATCAAGGAGGGAGAAAACTTCCGGAACCAACAAATCAAGCTTCTTAAGGATCGCCTCGGATCCGACGCAGCGATGGAACGTCACATTATCGCTTCGGGCGTCACCCGAGAGTATTTTTTCAAGCAACTCTTCGAAGAAGGCGCAGTTAAAGCGGTCATTCAACGGGAAGTGAAAGGAAATTACATGGTTCCTGAATCCGAAATCCGAAAGGCATACCAGGAGAACCAAGCGGCATTCACTGAACCACAATCAATTCGAATCCAGCGAATTTTCATCGGCCGAATTTCTCCAACAACCGGCATCACCCTCCCCGAAAAGATGCTAAAAGAGAAGCAAATACGGATGGAAGGCATTCGCAAGCGGGCTCTTAGCGGAGAAGATTTCGGAGAACTTGCCAAAGCCTTTTCCGAAGACCCCCTCACTCGCCTACGGGGTGGCGAAGTGGTCGTTACAAAGGGACAAACGAAACCAGAGTTTGAGGTGCCCGCGTTCCGGTTAAAGGTTGGTGAAGTCAGCGAAATCATGACGATCGGTGCCGGACTTCACCTCATCAAAATGCTCGAGCACCGGCCGGCCAAGCTCCGCTCCTTGAAGGAGGTTGAAATCGCCATTCGCCGAAATCTCGAAGCCAAATACCTCGAGCAGAAGCTCCCCGCCTATTTAGACAAGCTCAAGGCGCAAGCCGGGGTGAAGATCGTCGGCAGACTCTAGGATTACTGACGATCAACGTCGACGTGCCACGGAGATCATGCCAGTATTCTACGAGTGTGATCGTTGCACGAACTGCTGTCGCTGGCCAGGGGAAGTAAAACTGGCTGATTCAGACATCGAGTCAATCGCTCAGTTTCTTGAGTTGCGACCCGATGACTTCATCCAGAAATACACAAGGATCCGAGCAGACCGACAAGGGCTTGCATTAAAGGACAAACCCAACGACGAGTGTGTCTTCCTCAAAGACGGGAGCTGCGAAATTCAAACCGTGAAACCTCAACAATGCCGCGGGTTCCCGAACACATGGAACTTTCCCGGATTCCAAAAAGTCTGCCAGGCTATCCCCCACGAAGTCAGCGAAGAAGAGTACCAAAG
>CAJXVR010000352.1 GCA_913061285.1 uncultured Verrucomicrobiota bacterium
GATGTAGAGAGGTCTCGTGGGCTCGGAGATGTGTATAAGAGACAGGGTTAAAATCACGTTATCTCCCTTTGCCGAGCTCAGCGAGAACGGTACCCCAGGATTTTCAAAATTAAGGGCTTGCTCATAAAACACAGTATACTCTTTGGCCCCTAGAACGGTCCCATTGGGGATTTCGAAGCGATCGAATTCTCCAACGCTATCGCTAAGAAACCACCCGCTCAGATCAACGGCAGCGTCTCCGCTATTATACAGCTCAATAGCATCTTGAAAGGGAGGATCGGTATGGGTCAGTACCTCATTGATCACAATTGACACGTTGCTTTGGCGCTCGATACCACCAGGGGCTCCACCGTAACGTTCACTTGCCTGCCAAGAACCAGAGTCATTGATGTCGGTTTCGTCGTCTTCAAGTTGCAATGAACTGCCAGCACCGTCTGCACGTGACGGCCACCCGCCGCCATCGCTATACTCAAAGTCCATTAATACGAGTCCTGTTGCAGCTAACAGCACGAGTTTCTCTCCTTTATTTGAAAGTTGCCCATCATATCCCCCCACAACAACCCCGTTGCTATCTGAATACTCGGACGAAAATGCGAAGGGATCCTTCGCTAGAATGAATCGCTCTCCTGGATCAAGCAGCAACGATTCAAAGGAAAAGGTAATCCCATCGGTAAACATCGCGCCGGTGAGATCGATCGCTTCAGAACCTCGATTCTCAAACTCTATGAATTCGAGATCATCACCATTAGGATGATTATACATCACCTCGATTGGCAGCAATTCCCCCTGCAATGTCATTCCGCCAACGCTCAAGAAAGAAAGTGCTAGTGCCCATAGACTTCTGGGCTTCCTACAAATAAGTCGATTTTTCTTACTCTTCATACTTTCCGCATAACCCATTTCCGCTCACTCGTCTTCGATCGAATCACCGGAATACTCAATTCCTACAATGGCAAGAATCATGCCGAATCAATCTAAGATTTGTAGTCTTCCGAAACGTATCAGGACGTGACCTTCAAATGACAATCTTCTATCTTTTCCAGCACAGCAACTCTTAAAGATGACCAAATACAGCGATCTCTCCAAAAAAACGATCCTCATTACGGGGGGCGCCAATGGAATTGGCGAAGCCATGGTAGAAGCTTTCTGGCATCAGGGCGCCCATGTTTCATTCTGCGATCTAGATCGCGAGGCAGGGAAACGACTGGTTTCAAGATTAAAAGAGCGGGTAACCTTCACTGCGCTCGACCTATGCCGAGAGTCTCAGATCCGCTCATGGGTCAAAAAAATCGCAACAAAGCAAGGAGAGATTCACGGACTCATCAATAACGCGGCTTCAGACCCACGGATTCCGTTTGCAGCGATGTCGAGTCAGCAATGGGACCAACTCTTTGCCAGAAATCTTCGCGCCCACTTTCTCACCGCGCAGGCGGTAACGCCGCACATGAACAAAGGGGCCAGCATCATCAATTTCTCAAGTATCACCGTTCATGTCACTCCGCCTGAGATGACGGCCTATGTCTCTACCAAGGCTGGAATCCAAGGATTCACCCGTTCACTTGCTCGTGAATTAGGGCCCAAGGGCATTCGAGTGAACACCATTTCCCCTGGATGGGTCATGACGCCGCGCCAGTTGAAGGAGTTTGTGACTCCCAGTGTGAAGCGGATGATCAAGCGAGTTCAGTGTATTCCAGACCTGCTCAAACCGACGGAAATTGCATCCATCGCCCTCTTTCTCTCGAGTTCAGAAAGCAGCGCCCTAACTGGTCAAGAGCTTCTCGCAGACAGAGGGTGGGCACACTCATAACGCTAGACGGGAATTCTTTACAATTCCTAACGGGAAGCTGTAATACTTCGCGATATGGATTATGCATGCCGAATCAAGCCTTGCCATGCAACGACCTTGATTGAGATCCTCGCGGTTCTCGCGACGGTATCGATCCTGTGCGCCCTCAGCCTTCCGGCGATCAACTCTACCCTTGCTCGCACTCAACAGTTTCAATGTGCTGGAAACCTCAAGCAGTGGGGGCTCGCAACCCACCTCTACGCCCTTGAAAATGATGATTTCCTCCCCAGAGATGGCACTCCAAACGGCAGATCTCACCGCTCCGGGTGGTACATTAACCTTCCCCACCAGCTAAACATTCCGGACTACCACGAATCAGCCTGGCGCTCGAACCCCCTTGCAGTCCTCCCCCGGAGCATCTGGCTGTGCCCGGCTAATCGCCGACGGAGCAATGGACACAATCTATTCCACTATTGCCTTAACCAACACATCAATGGGAAAGGATCCGGAAATCAGGTAAAACTCTCGAACCTCAAGGCAATTGATCGTTTGGTTTGGATTTTCGACAACGGAGGTCAAGCGGCCGTCGCTCAGCACAACAACGTCCACACGAACATTCACCGGAAAGGCGCCAATTTCCTTTTTCTGGATGGTCACGTAAGTCATCGAGAAAGTCACGAATACTGGGATTATGATCGAAACATTGGAATCTCCAAGAACCCGACTCTCCAATGGATCCCGGAATAAAACGCCGTAGGCCCCTTGCCCTCGAAAGCCTGGCTATCGTTTATGATTGATCCATGCCACCCAGAACCCGGCGATCGCTCCGCTCAAGTGCCCCTCCCACGAGACACCTTGTTCTATTTGAAATAGACCATAGAACAGGCCGCCAAAGAGCAAGAAGACGACAATGGAGAAAAAGAGCGCTCGCCAGCAAGCCATCCAAATCGCCGCGACAATCAAATATGAAACCAGGCCAAAGACGATCGAGCTGGCCCCAATATGAACCGCGTCCTGCCGACCGATCAACCAGGTTCCGATGCCGCTCAGGATCCAAATCAGCAGGATGGTCCTCTCAGGATAGTAGCGTTGGTTCCAAAAGAGGATCATCAGAAGGACAAAGAGCGGCCCTACGTTGGCCGTTAAGTGACCGAACCCACCGTGCAACAAGGGGGCAAAAATGACGCCGAGCAATCCTGAAGATGTCCAGGGCACAATCCCAAAGCGATCCAGTCCAACCTTGAGAAGTTGATCGACCAGCTCAATCAACACCAGCAAGACGACAATAGCACCGCTACGCTCAGCGGCTGAGGTGAATCCATATTTTCCGGGACGTCCCATATTGTGATCGGAGGCGTTGTCACCACAGCTGGTTGCGATGCGTAGATCTCTCTGAGCGAAAAGGATGGGATAGCCAGAAATATCAGACAAGCTTCAACTCTAGGAGAGTCAGTTCGCAAAGGCGTCCTGAGGTTTAGATAACTGGTTCCTCCCGTGCTTTTTGACTTTTCCAATCGTCCTTACAACCGCATTCTTACTTACTAAGCAAGCTGCATGCGATTCGAGGATCACAGAAAACAACTACTCGGCCTCACGATCCTCGCTTCTGGCTTTGCGAGTCTTGGCTACCAAATCATTTGGACTAAGCAACTGGGGGCAGCCATTGGACTCGATGCTCCCGCAATTCTAGCTATCGCCACCGCTATTATGGGAGGATTCGCCATCGGGGCCTTCTTGCTCAATAGTCGCATTAAAAACACAACCACGCCGTTTCGCACGCTCGGCACACTCGAATTCACGATCGCGAGCTGGGGATTGATAAGCATCGCTCTAGCTCCTTCACTTCCCTCCATGATTCAGAGGCTGCCGAGCCAAGATCTTCTTGGGAACGGTCTCCTGTTTCTTTTTGCCATCGCTGCATTTCTCCCATCAACCGTGGCAATGGGAGCCACTCTTCCCGCCATGGAACGATCCTGGAGCGAACTAGCCCCCGACAAGTCGTGCCTCGGCTTCGTCTACGGACTGAACACGCTCGGAGCCACTTTCGGTGTTCTCATCGTGGCATTCCTGATTATTCCCGCAATTGGACTCCAATCCTCATTAATTCTCATGTGTCTGGTGAGTGGCTGCATCGGAGGTGTCCTTCGCTACTGTTTCTGGGATAAGGAAGCGACAGAGACGGCCGAAAGAGAAACAGACGAAGCAAGTCCCCGAGAAAAGCTCTCTATTGCCCCCCTTTTTGCTCTCGGTTTCCTAGGAATGGCATCCCAACTCTTGTTCATTAGAATTCTCTCACAATCTTTGGACAACACGGTCTTCACCTATGCCTCAACACTTTCTATTTACCTCCTTGGCACGGCAGCTGGTGGCTTTGCCTTCCAACGAGTTCAGCGTGAATCGAAAGCACTCAACCGAGCAATCGCTTGGGTTGTCCATGGAACTTCCCTGGTTATCATCCTTTCTCTCTACATTGCCCCGTGGATTCCCCAACTCAAAGGGCCCGTTCTTGCACTTGTTCAGGAACTTCCATTAGGAATCATGTTCCTCGAACTGTCTCTTGCAGCACTACTGCTCGGACTCCCAACGATCGGTTCCGGATTTTTATTTTCTGCCTTCGTCGATAAAATGAAACAACAGACACAAAGTGTCGGGATCCCTGTCGGCTGGAATCTTTTAGGCGCGACCAGCGCACCGCTTGCAGCCTCACTTCTCATCCCGATCACAGGGACGCGCCACCTACTTATGGCGATTGCCCTCGGCTACCTTCCCCTCGCCAATCGAATCGCCAAAGGGTTCAACTGGTCCAAGCTGATAGGCATCGCCGCTATCTGCCTATTTGCCCTACTCGCTCCAAACTCGGCCGCAATCATGGGGCTTCCCAGCACCGACATGAGCGAACACCGGATAACGGAGGGCATCGCTGGCACCGTCTCCGTAGTAACTGACCCCGATGGGCACAAGCGCCTTACGGTTAACAACCATTTTATGATGGGCGGGACTGCTGCCACGCTCTCAGAGCGACGACAGGCACACCTCCCACTGCTGCTTCACCCTGCTCCAAAGAACGCCCTATTCCTTGGGGTAGGAACCGGGATTACTATAGGAGCAGCCAAGGATCATCCGAAACTCAAGAGCGAAGGCATCGAACTAATTCCCGAGGTTCTCGACCAGGTCGGGAGTTTCTCAGAATGGAACCGACTCTCGGAAGGCGAGGAGAAAATTGAACTCATTCGAAGAGACGCAAGGCGCTTCATTAGAGGGGGCAGCAAACGATATGACGTGATCATCGGTGATGTCTTTCACCCTGCCCGTGATGGCGCTGGTTTACTCTATACCCTGGAACATTTTCAAGGTGTGCGCCGCCGACTCAACGCAACAGGTCTCTTTTGTCAATGGCTCCCCCTTCATCAACTCGATAAGATCGGTTTTTCAAGTATTTTGAAAACCTTTTCCAATGTGTTCCCCCACACCTCTCTTTGGCTTCTAGACACCCACATCAACCTGCCGGTGGTCGCTTTAATAGGGTCACAGAATCCTTTGGCCAATTGGGAAGAACGCCTCGAAAATATTGATCGGAACGGTACCCTATTCTCGCAATTGAAGGAATGTCGACTCCATAGCAGCAATCGAATTGCCAGCTGCCTGCTTTACGGGATTGCACAGCAGGCAGGAGGGAGCATTGCGATTCCGTTGAACACAGACGATTCCGCCTTTCTCAGCCATCATGCGCCCTATATCCGAGCCCACAGTCGTCCCTACGACCTCCTCGCGTCATTGCTTGATCAACGAGGAGTGTCAGCGATCACTCCCCCGTCATTGATCTCTCCTCAGTGGAATACTTTTCTAGTCGCCAGAAATCACTATCTTGAGGGGCAGATCAAGGAAGATAAGAACGAGCTTAGCGAAGCGGTTGAGGACTATTTGGAAGGAGTGCGGATCAATCCAGAGTTCACACTCAACTATGCACGAGTTATTCGGATCGCTTCTCAATTCGCCAATACAAACCCAACGGTTTCCGTCTCCCTCCTAGAGGCTCTCATGAAGATTCAACCAGACGAACCCCTCGCAAAACGCCTTCTCGAACGTCTCAAGACGCAATGACACGACCCGCAGCTAGACATGAAAAAGCCCAGCCTCCGTTGTTTAATCAATCGCACACTCACGGCGCTTAGCCTCCTTCCACTCTCGCTCATGGCATTGGAACCGAACGATTCTCCGATCGTCATCGCTCATCGCGGAGCGAGTGGCTATCTTCCCGAGCACACCCTCGCGGCCTACACGCTTGCCCATAGCCAAGGGGCCGACTATATTGAACAGGATCTCGTCCTCACCCGAGACGGGCATCTCATCTGCCTTCACGATCTTCACTTGGATCCAACAACCAATGTCGAAACCGTCTTTCCCGAGCGGAAACGCAAAGACGGACACTGGTATGCCATCGATTTCACGCTTGCTGAAATTAAAACACTTTCTGTCCATGAACGGTTAAGGCAACGATTCCCTCAATCCACCCAGATCCTTTCCGTGCCAACCTTCATTGAAGCCGTACAACTCATTCAAGGACTCAATCAAAGCACGGGGCGAACCGCTGGTATCTATCCAGAACTAAAGCAGGCCAAGTTTCATCGGCAAGAGGATCAGCCCATCGAAGCCCCCTTTCTTGCAGCGCTCCAAGCACTGGGATATTTCAAGAAAACGGACGAAATATACATTCAAAGTTTTGAGTTCGACGCGCTCAAGAACATTCGCGCGTTGACCGACGTTCCCTACCGGCTCATCTACCTGATCAATGGAAGTGACGAGACCGCAAGAAAAATGACCGGGACGCATCTCTCAAGCATTGGGGGCGTCGTTCAAGGAATTGGCCCCTCGAAAAGTCTCTTCTCGAAGATCCCTGATCTCGTTTCGCGCGCCCATATGAACGGGCTCAAGGTTCATCCCTACACCTTCCGAGCAGATGAGGGCTTTCCCAACGGTTCACATGAAAGCTTTGAGCTTGAATTGAAGCAGTTTATCCTAAGCTACAAGGCAGACGGTTTGTTCACCGATTTTCCAGATCAAGTACGTGCCGCCCTAAACGACTTGTTCTGATAGTGTGAATCAACTGGAACGACCTTCCTCCTTCTCAAGTTCATGTTGTGCAAGCCATTGAAGTCCTCCTGCCTTGTCTTGAAAGACGCCATCGAGCTGAGCCTCAAAGAGTTGCTTTAAGCGTCTTCCAAGAGCCGGCCCAGGCTCTTGCCCCAGTTTGAGTAAATCACGTCCCAGGATCAAGGGTTGTGGCGCCCCTTGAGACAAGGTCAATCGCTTTGAGTGCGACAAAAGAGCTGAAACCGTCTGGGGCAGCACCTTAGGTTTCGGAGGGCGCCCGAAGCTATCTGCCTTCATCACTAAGCACAACCCTTCGATGGTTTCTGGTTGCAGACGATGCGCAAGCCGTCTTACCGCTCGATCGCTCGGCGATTGCAAATGAATCATATGATTCGCTATTAGTGGAATGACTCGATCCTGAATGGCGTTTGAAAACCCCATTTGCCGGAGAAACACGGCAGCCTCACGAGCGCTAACGCTTTCATGCCCGGGTGAAATGATCCTCATTCGCCCTCCCCGCTCTACCTTCTGCGTGGTTGTAGCCTTACCGATATCATGCAGGAGGACGGCCAACATGGAAACAATTCGGTCCTCCCGCGAAAGCCTGCGCCACTCTTCAAGTTGTGCCAATGCGTCACAGCAATGCAAGGTATGCTGAAAAACGTCCCCCTCGGGATGCCACTCCGGGTCTTGGGGAACTCCCCTCATCGCAGCTAGCTCCGGAAAATGGTCCAACCAACCGCAGTCCCGCAAGAATACGAGTCCACGAGACGGGACCAGGCATTGAGACGCCCACTTGGTCCACTCGTCGCAAACTCGCTCCGAAGCCAACTCTAAGAAACTCGCCTTGATCGCAGCCGATTGGTTGACCAGGGATGGGTCTCCGCGGAGATCGAAACGAGCGATGAATTGCATAGCCCTCAGGACTCTAAGTGGGTCGTCGGCAAAGGTGTCGGAATCGACCATTCGAAGAACGCCATCCTGTAAATCTTGCAATCCCCCATGGCAATCAATGACACATCGTTCCCTAGGATCATAGAAGAGCGCATTGAGCGAAAAATCGCGACGGCGTGAGGCTTCTGTCAGGGACATCAATGGATCGAACGAAGCCTCAAAGCCACGGTGTCCCGGTGCGGTCTTCGACTCAGTCCGTGGAATCGCGACATCGACGGTTGCACACCCAGGGGGCGTGAGTTTTATCACGCCGAATGATTTCCCAACCAAATCGACTCGTCCCCATTTTCGCAGGGCCACGGCCAAATCTTCAAAGGACACCCCGAAGACTTCGATATCGATATCCTTTGACGCTTGGTTCAATAGCTGTCTCTTATACACATCTGACGCTGCCGACGAGCGATCTAGTGTAG
>CAJXVR010000353.1 GCA_913061285.1 uncultured Verrucomicrobiota bacterium
AGAGGTCTCGTGGGCTCGGAGATGTGTATAAGAGACAGCCCTCCAGCCAGGGCTGCCTCGTAGCTATCAGCGCTTCCCTGCCAAGCACGCACCTGAATAAAGGCCGCACTACCGCCAGGAATCTTATCAACGGTGACCGATCCGCCCGAGAAGAATCCGTTAGCCAGAAATTCAATCCGCTCTCCCTGCTTGCTCAATGAATCGGCCCTCGCCCCTGCCCATATCTCAGCGAATGCACCCGCGCTCAATAGATCACCGGTTTCACAGACGGACACCGGAGCATTGACACCACCACCAATATTCGCCCCGGACAAGGTGCCCTGCGAAATGGCTGAATGTTGAAGGCCGAAACAAAGGAGCATAACGCTCCCTCCTAATAGGATCCTTTTCTTCATAGCAAGTGGTTAATCGAAAGAAGGGGGAGAATAGAAAGGGGTTTGGTCAAATTATGAAAAAACCGGGTTCTGTACCTCGTTCGTCTGAAAACGGTTGAATGGTGCGCGAGAGAGGACTTGAACCTCCACGCCCTAGGGCACTAGAACCTAAATCTAGCGCGTCTGCCAATTCCGCCACTCGCGCTCAACCGGGTGGTAACTATCTAAAAAGCCGGAAAAATTGCAAGCTAGCAATTCAAGATAAATGCTCTCCCTCCAAATGAACCCCGCCTTGAGCCCCGCTTCCAACCGATAAACAACCGGAGTCGCCCAAAAAAACAACCGCCAAGCCGGCTAGAAATCCAAAGCAAATCGCCCCGTCTAGTACTTCCCAACGACTTTTCCACTACCAAGATTCAAGGACTCGGTAATCTCCTGTGCTTTTGAGAGCATCATTCCTGCCTCGCTTCCAACCGCAATGAATTGAAAGCCCTCGTCGATCCGCGGGGCAACAGACTCGGCCGACGCCACATGAATTCCAGCCGCCACTCCGTATTTCTTGGCCGTTACCTTGAGGTGATTCAAAGCATCCAGAAAATCCTTATCATCGCTATCGAAGGTGGGCTTTCGCCCCATTGATTTCAAAAGGTCGTTGGGGCCAACAAAAAAAGCATCAATTCCGGGAACACTCAAGATTTCGTCCGCATTCTCGATCGCCTTGATGTGCTCCATCTGCACGACGAGAAGAACTTCCTCGTTAGCCCTCTCATAGTATTCTCCCGGCTCGGTATCAAAACTGAGCGCATGCAGCATCCCCCCGACTGAGCGATCACCCAATGGACCGTAGAAAGTGTTCTCAACGGCAAGCTCCGCTTCATCCCTCGTGCAAACCATCGGTACGACAACCCCCCATCCCCCGTTGTCGAGGACACGCTTGATGTTCTCCCCGGTGTTCCAGGCGATTCGAGCCAAGGGCACCGTTCCTGAACCCGCAATTGCGGAATAACTGAGCGCTGCTGTCTCAACCCCGATCGGCATGTGCTCAAGGTTCAAGGTCAGCCAATCGAAACCAACCTTGGACATGAGCTGTGCGGCCGTCGGATCGGGCAGCGACAACCAGGTCCCGATACTTGGCTCTCCCCGTTTCAGCTTCGCCTTAACCTCGTTCCTTCTCATTCGATCTTAGTCCTTCAGTGTTGCCCGTAATGACGGAGAATCGAAAACCTCACGGTTCACAACCAACTCCGGCGCCTTGCCATGCATCAGATCGACAATCGCCTGCGCCGCCTTACTCGAAATGCGTTCTCCAGTCTCTCGCGTACTCGATGCCTGATGAGGGGACATCACGAGATTCTTGGCAGAACGGAAGGGGTGATCGCTTGGCAAAGGTTCGTCAACATAGGCATCCACAGCAGCGCCACCTATCCAACCTTCATTGAGCGCTCGGGCTAGGGCTGGTTCATCAACATGGGCACCGCGGGCCGTATTAATGAACAAACTATCAGGTTTCATCTGCCGGAATTCATTCTCCCCCATCATCCCATGATTCTCGGGTGTTAGGGCCGCATGCAAAGTCACAAAATCGCTATTAGCCAACAGTTCGTCGAACGAGACATATTCGACGCCGAGGGCCTTGGCTGCCGGGTTCTGAAAAACATCATAACAGAGAATCCGCATCCCAAACCCAACCGCTCGCCGGGCGACGGCCTGACCAATACGGCCACAGCCGACAATCCCTAGAGTCTTGCCCGAAACGTCGCAACCCCAGGCTACTTTCCATATCCCAGCCTTCATATCCGAATGCACATCTGCCGTATGGCGTGCCGCGGTTAGGAGAAGGGCAAAGGCATAATCGGCAACCGCTTCATCCAAGAGCCCCGGAGTAAATCCCACAACGATCCCCGATCGCGTCGCCGCAGGAATATCAATCGAGTCGTAACCGACGCCCCATCGTGAGATAATCTTCAAATCGGCCGCTTCCGACGATTGCATCAGTGCTTCCGTATAGGGATCTGGGCTGCATAGCACCGCATCCATCCCTTTGATTTCGCAGCGCAGCACATCCGGCGCAAGGGGCCCAAACTGTTGAGGAACAATCGGATCGCATCCATTGGCCTTCAAGAGTTCGCAAGCTGGCTTACCCACAACATCAAAGGCGCGCGCAGTAACAAGAACCTTCCAAGACATGGAGCAAGAGTCTAGAGAGTCACTATTAGGGTGCAAGGTTCGTTTCCATTCTTGACTCCCTTGATAGCATCCTCCTCATGGATGAGACCTATCGATCCTACGCCGATCTACCAGCCCTCGCAGGCATTTGTAGTTTTCGCGATGCAGCGAATCCTGGCCTGTCTGTAGAAACCTGTGTAAAACGACTCAAGCGGTATCACTACGCGTTCAAGCGTCTCCATGAGATCTTCACGGCGCACCTCACTTCCGAGCCGATTTATGAACTCAAGATGGGCTTCTCGCTGCACGCCTACCTCTGTGCGGAGCCTACCGCAGCCTTACGAACGCGCATCGGTGAGATGCGCGAGCCGCCGCTTGGGCTCGATCGAATCCCCGATCCAAATCTCGAGGTTTATTTTGACGAAATCATTGCGGCTCCCTCGACAGAAGAACGCCTTCTAGGGCTCTATGATTCAGCGGTTCCTGCACTTATGAAAGCGCTCGAACAGCACATTGCTGACACCAACCCCTTGGCAGATCACCCCTCGCTTCGCCTATGCAAATTCGCCCTTCTTGAACTCAGAGAAATGAACGAGTACGGGGCAAAAAGCCTCGCTGCCCTCGTGACGCCTGAGCAAAGAGCCCAGGCTCAAGGGTGGCAACGCTTTCTTCGCACCCTCCTGAATGCCGCCGGTAATCTCGCAGGCTCCGACCAGCAGGATCTGACGAGTGCCCCGCAACGTCAATACTCAGCAGAACCTTACACCTACGATCCCACACCAAAACGAGACACACGTTTTCCAGACCCTTACAACATGGGAGTCAACGCGGAAGCCTTCCTTTACGACGAGTCGTTCGCTCCCGAACCCAAGACCCTGATGATGTTCTACAAGCGGCTCAGGGAAATCGACGTTCCCGAAATGATGGCAAGTATCATCATTGAGACAAAGGGAAAGCCCTGGGACTACTACCGAGATATGACACGCCAACTCTGGGATGAAGCTCGCCACGCGATGATGGGAGAAGTGGGCTTCGTTGCCCTGGGGGTTGATTGGCGTTCGGTCATGGTCAATTTCACCTGGTCCCTCGCCTTGAACACCCAATTACCGCCCATCGAACGTCACGCCGTGCTCTACTACATCGAGCAAGGTCTCATGCCCAAATCCGGCAAGCGCTTTGAGTGGGAAGTGGCATTGGCCTCAAACAACCCCCTCTCAGGCCTCTTCCAAGACTACGATTGGGCCGATGAAGTATTACACGCAAAAATCGGCCGCGACTGGTATGTTTCAGAAATGGGCGATCCCAAAAAGGCGGTCGAATATGGCGACAAGTGCTGGTCTAAAGTATTGATGGGCTGGAGCGATTGGAAGCAGCAGGGACTAACTGAGCACAGGAACTGGTGGCCAGATCTCTACCGCCAGGCTTGCAAGCAATGGAACGTTAGCCCGGACGAGAGGGTTCTATCGTATGATACCAGCTACGAAACCATACGAGCGGATCTCAGGGATATCTCCGCTTCCGCATAAGCACCGAAATACAGGTAATCTTACTCGGATTCCGTTTTCAATTTTCTCACTCGAATGTCCCGGAGCTCCGAAGACGTGATCCAGGTAGCAATCCCCAAAGGGACCGATTCCTCAATCTCGCCAAATCGCATTCCAATCTTCCGCTCTTTCGTCTCGAGATCCACGAGTTTGGATTGATCAATCCAGGTCTCAATTTTCTCCGGCGTCACACGGACAGAAATTCGATACCATTTGTCTTTCTCAAACACCATGTAGTCGGCCGTATCGTTCTCAGACGCATCCATTCCATCCACGCTCGAGATTCCGACTAATCCGCCGCCCCAACCTCCAACCACAAAACTACAATGGCTCTCTCCATAGGGAAAGGTGAGGCAGCAGAAGAAATCGTTCCCATCGATCTTCTTAGCCTCGAGCGTCAGCTCATAATTCATCTTAGGAGGTTGATTGGTTCGGTTGATCCCACTCAAAGCCAAGCCCGCAGGGATGTGAATCACTCCGTCTTTCACCTCTGCGGCGGCATGCCCAGCGAAGTCTGTGACCATCCACCCGTCCAGGCTTTTTCCATCAAACAACGACTTCCAATCCTTATTCTCAAGGTTTGGAGCGTCCGTTTTCTTCTCGTCACCGTGCGCAAGACCATTGGCAGCGAAGACAACGAAAAGACCGATGAAGAGACCTTCCAAAAGGGGCCGGGTAAAACTGCGACGTGTCATAAAATGAATCTAGAATATCAATGGACGGGCTAAAAGCCCTAAGTCAGACCGTTCATTAGACGGTTCGCAAGAATTCCTATTCAAGGCAGGTTCGACGGAGCAAAGCGATCGTTCGTAAAGGGGTCCGCTGTCTTCGAATATCCTCGCAGTTCCCAAAACCCAAGAATTTCTCGATCTAGGAACACGATCTCGCGAACAAATTTTGCACCTTTCCATGCATATCGCTTAGGAAGGATCACCCGTGCAGGCCCTCCATGTTCTTTGCTAAGCGACTCCCCATTCCAAGAGTGCGCGATCAACACATCATCATCGAGGCAGGCACTAAGTGGATTGCTTGTTGAGTAACCATCATATCCTTTAAAAAAAACATGCGCTGCACTTGGTTTGGGTCGAACCAATTCGGAAATTGAAAAAAAGGCGACCCCTCGCCACTTCATCGCGAACTGACTCCAGGTAGTAACACAATGAAAGTCGCTAACATCCTCGAACTGAGGAAGTTGTTGAAATTCCGCCCATGACAGTTTCACCGGGTTTTCAACGTGACCATGAATATGCAAGCACCAATCGCTGAGACGAATCTCTGGATGAAGCCCAAGATCAAGCACCGGAAAATCCGTCACTTCATGCTGTCCTGGAGGCAAGCGAGAATCGCCACTGGGCTTGCGGAGGGCTTTTCCTGCCATCTTACGAGCCCAACGTTCTTTTCTAGCCACATAATCGTCGTTCACCCGGACACAATACCGGTGGAACCACCACGATTAAAGCCCTATGAGGTGCGAGAACGCGCGCCATTCCAACCGCTACAATCGAAATCAGAATGCAAAAGCTATGATCCCCCTCCTCTCAACTCATCACGAGCGAAGAAATCAGATTGCCTGTAGGGAGAGCAATGTCTAAACTCCGCGCCTTTGCAACAGGCTCAGACAGATTAGTTCGAGCCAGTCATCGTCCCTTCTCAGATTGTCTGTGACGATACCTAAGATCCGATAGCAAGTAAGTTAACCGACGAAAGAATTACTAAGAATGAGCGTACTAGTTGCCCGAGAGGCCCCAGATTTTGTCGCCGCAGCCGCCATGCCTGACGGCTCAATCAAGGAAGATTTTAAGCTTTCCGACCTCAGAGGGAAGCATGTCATCCTATTTTTCTGGCCCTTGGATTTCACGTTTGTCTGTCCGACCGAAATCATCGCCATGGACCACCGATCCGGCACCTTTAGCGACCTAGGAGTTCAGGTCGTCGGTATTTCCATTGATTCACAATTCACCCATCACGCGTGGCGAAACACCGCCGTCGAAAACGGTGGAATTGGACAAGTGCAGTTCCCTATCGTAGCGGACGTCAAGCATTCGATCTCACAAGCATACGGCATCGAACATCCTGATGCGGGCGTGGCCATGCGAGCCACATTCCTCATCGACAAGGCAGGAGTCGTCCAACACCAATCGGTCAACAACCTCCCGCTCGGTCGTAATATCGACGAGCATCTGCGCATGGTTGAAGCGTTGCAGTTCGTTGAGGAATACGGTGAAGTCTGCCCTGCAGGATGGAACAAGGGTGATTCAGGAATGAAACCGACCAGCGAAGGCGTCGCCGAGTATTTGTCCGAACACAACGCATCGCTTTAGATTCACGTCGCAACTGCAGCAAGCGTTCAACGCTCTTCTTCTAGTGAAGAAGGGCGTTTTTTTATCGCCGTCTCATCGACACCAAAGGAAACTCACTACACAGAATCACTTCCGTCAGCCAATCACACTCGCTTGATATTCTCCAAGAGGGCGGTAACACAGGCCGAGGAGAAAGAGGGATCATTGACCGGAGTATCAATTTCCAATACGCCGATATCATCGCGTAGGTTCTCACGTAAGGTCTGAAACAAGGCCTGATCCGCGTCAGGATCAGCAAACGCTTCTCCCACAGCACCGATCACGCTCAGTCCTCGTAGTGGAATGAGAACCGTCACCGGCCCGACCGAAAGATTTAGTTTCTCTGCAATCACCCGGCCAAGTTCTCGCGACTCTTCAACCGACGTACGCATCAAAGTCACCTGAGGATTATGGTGATAGAAGCGACGTTGACTAAACCGCTCGGGAATGGAATTTGGGCTCCCAAAGTTGACCATATCCAAACAACCGAGCGACACTACGGAAGGCACTCCGGTCCGAGCAGCAGCTTCAAGGCGTCTCGGCCCTGCAGCGAGAACCCCTCCTACCAGCTCATCCGCCCATTCGGTTGTGGTCACGTCAAGCACCCCGCTCACCATCCCACTTTCGATGAGCGATTCCATCGTCCGTCCACCCGTGCCGGTAGCATGAAACACCAATACTTCATACCCTTCCTTTTCAAGCGCTATTTTCGCAGAGTCAATGCATTCAGTCGTATTGCCGAACATACTCGCAACAATGATTGGACGTTCCTCGCTTTCTACAATCTCGCTCTCAATCATCCCGCAAATAACACCGACAGCTCGGGTGAAAATCAGGCGCGAAAAGCGATTTAGCCCAGCGACATCGACGATACTTGGAATCATCACGATGTCCTTCTCTCCGACATATCCTTGAACATCACCACTTGCCATGGTCGAAACCATCACTTTGGGGAACCCAAGTGGAAGAGCTCGCATTGCCGCCGTCGCAATGGCCGTACCGCCACTACCGCCAAGCGAAATCACGCCTTGAATTGAGTCTTTATGGTAAAGTTTCTTGAGGAACTCTGCTGCTGCCTGCGACATGGCTCCAACGAGCGCGCCCCTATCCTGTTGTTCAACCAGCACGGCAAGATTGACACCACCGGCTGCAGCCACCTCGTCGCGGGAAAAATCGGGTTCAACAACAGGAGGCGCAAGACCGCCCACATCAATCAGGATGGCTTCGTGCCCTTTGCGAGTAATCGCGTCGGCCACGAATTGGTGTTCAATCCCCTTGGTATCCAACGTTCCAAGAACGGCAATTTTTCCCATCGCTAGGCCGATCCAAGTTTCAAGTCGCCAAATTTCCGAATCTCTGAAGTGATCGCTTGTTCGGTGGGAAGTCGTTCCATAGAACTCGCCCCATAAAAGCCATCAATTCCCTGACACCGATCGAGAATGAATTGCGCGTCCGTTGGCGATGCGATTGGCCCACCATGACAGAGGACGAATACATCAGGGCGTTCCGCCTTTGCCGCATCAACAATCGCTTGAACGAGAGAGACGCACTCCTCCAATGTTTTGGAACTCAGCGCGCCAATCGTTCCACTGGTCGTGAGTCCCATATGCGCCACGATGATATCAGCCCCGACTTGGGTCATCTGGGCGGCATCACGAGCATCGAACACGTAGGGCGTCGTGAGCAAATCCAACTCACGAGCGGCGGCAACGCAGTCGATCTCGAGCTGATAGCTCATTCCGGTTTCCTCAAGGTTGGCCCGAAATAGGCC
>CAJXVR010000354.1 GCA_913061285.1 uncultured Verrucomicrobiota bacterium
GATCCCACCTTCGTAGAGTTGACTTTTGCCACCTCTGAGCGGCGCATTCGCTGTGACGTTGGTTTCACCGCCGTTGTCACTGGTGAAGACGATGATGGTGTTCTCTGAAAGTTCTAACTCATCGAGCGTCTGTGTGATCATACCAACCCCATCATCGATGCTTTCCAACATGGCAGCGAGGTGAGGGTTATGGTTTGTGGCCCAGTGATCTTCAGGGCAACCTTCCAAGCCGTTGCCTGAACAGATCACACAGCGAGTCTTGCTGCTTTTACCGGGAGTCTGTTTGTCTCGGTATTTCTCCACGAGCTCGGGTTTTCCGTGGACGATGGAGTGGGTGGCGTAGTGGGTTAGGTAGAGGAAGAAGGGACGGCTCTTATTTCGTTCGATGAAACGTACGGCCTCGTGATTCATTCGGTCGACGAGGAACTCTTTACTACCTAACTCGTTGTGCGGGATGTCGAGCCAACGCTTCTTCTGTTTCCGATCGAGATAGGGCCAAAAGTTGACGCCGTTGGACACTCCCTTGAGTTCGCGGGCGAAGTCCCAGGTGAAACCGTGGTCACGGGGGGAAATCTCAAACTCGGCATTGTGGGAGCTGTATCCCGTGAGGTGCCATTTTCCGATCATGCCTGTCGTATAGCCACTGTCTCTCAGAGCCTCGGCTAGGGTTGTATGCTCAGTGGAAAGTGCGTTGGCTGAATTGGGGCGGAGGTAGTCAGAGATACCGATGCGGGCAGGATATTGGCCTGTAAGGAGGGCTGCTCGGTAGGGTGAGCATACCGGGGCGGCGGCATAGGCTTGGGTAAATCGAACGCCCTCTGTGGCCAGTCCATCTAGATGCGGTGTTTCGTTGAACGTGTTGCCGTAACAACCAAGTTCTGACCACCCAAGATCATCTGCCAAAATAAAGATGATATTGGGACGTTGGGCTGTTGGGTTCGCTTCACTTGCCTCGATGTTGATGGTCCAAAGGGGAACGCACAGAGCAATGACGAGATGGATTGTGTTCAAAGCAGAATGACACCGATGTGTTTTAGGCGACGGCGAATCCGAGGTCGAGGGGCTTTCTTCTCGGTAGGGATTGGAGCCGTCTTCTTGATCGTTCTTTTGTGGTTCGGGCATGCAACTTGGTTCAGTTAAACACTCTAGCACGTTCTTTCATTGTTGGACAGACTGTGGAGTCGGTGAAATGGGACGATGGATCCCTCCCTTTCATCGATTATAGTCATCCGATTTGCGGGTGTATGGATCACGTTTTGATGAATGAATCTTCTCTGATGCGAATTTTAGTCGCTCGAGATCTTTTCGGATGCTCCTAGGGAGTTAAAGCCTAACCGGTGGTTCACTGTCATAGTATTCGCGCTTCCTTGAATAGGCAACAAATCCTTGGAGAGAAGGGAGGTTTTGGTAAAGATTCGGCGATGCCCACAGATGTAACAAAACTCCTGCACGCCATGGACGAGGGAAATCACCAGGCTGCAGATGAGTTACTACCCTTGGTCTATGAAGAATTGCGACGTCTTGCCGCAATCCGAATGGCGAAAGAAAAGCCGGGGCAAACACTTCAGGCCACTGCGCTTGTTCATGAGGCTTGGTTGTCGCTGGTAGGGGATAATCCGGCGCATTGGAATAGTCGCAACCATTTCTTTAAGGCGGCTTCCGAGGCAATGCGACGAATCCTGATTGCCAATGCCCGGCGTAAGAAAAGAGAGAAGCACGGAGGAAAGTGGGAACGGGTGCCTTTGGAGCAAGTCGAGATCGCCACGGATGCAGATCCCGATACGTTGCTGATGCTTGCTGAGGCGCTGGAGATGTTGGAGAAGGAAGATCCGGTCAAGGCGGAGCTCGTGAAGATGCGTTTTATGGCTGGATTTAGCCATTCTGAAGCTGCTCAAGCATTGGGTTTATCGATCCCTACGGTCAAACGATATTGGGCTTTTGCTCGGGCTTGGATGTATGCCGAGATTGAACGCTTGAGGCAGTCACAAGAAGGTTGAGTTTTTTTTTCGTTTTTCGTGATCCTTTTTGAGCTCAAAAGGCACACGTTAGTTTGAGGACCATTGGATTCTCAATTGTGATGAAGGAAGAAGCAGGCAAGATGGATGATTTGGCTCTATTTGAAGAGGCACTGAGTTTGAGCTCCAAGGAGGCTCGAGAGGATTTTCTTTCGGGTGTCTGTCGCGGTGATATCGCGATGATGGAGCGAATCGAACGCTTGATCGAAGCTCACCAGCGATCCGGTGACTTCATGAATAGTCCAACCTTGGGAACGGATGCTCCCGGCAATGCTCGGTCAGAGAAACCGGGATCTATCATTGGTCGCTACAAGCTCTTGCAAGAAATTGGGGAAGGGGGCATGGGCGTGGTGTATATGGCCGAGCAGACGGAGCCGGTGACCCGAAAGGTCGCCCTGAAAATTATCAAATTGGGTATGGATACCAAACAGGTGGTCGCCCGATTTGAAGCGGAACGTCAGGCCTTGGCAATGATGGATCATCCAAATATCGCTAAAGTGTTGGATGCTGGGGCTACCGAAGCTGGGCGGCCCTATTTTGTGATGGAACTCGTTCGCGGCGTCCCGATTACCGACTATTGCGACAAAAACCGGCTATCGGCTTCCGATCGACTTATTCTCTTCAGTTCTGTTTGTCATGCGATCCAACATGCGCATCAAAAAGGTGTCATTCATCGAGATATCAAACCCTCGAATGTGATGGTCACGTTGCACGATGGCAAAGCCGTTTCTAAAGTAATCGATTTCGGAATTGCCAAGGCGACCAATCAGAAGCTGACCGAAAAGACTCTGTTTACCAATTACGCCCAGATGATTGGTACGCCGGCTTATATGAGTCCCGAGCAGGCCGAGATGAGCGGGCTGGATGTGGACACACGAACGGATGTGTATTCGCTAGGTGTTTTGCTCTATGAGCTGCTTACGGGCATGACTCCATTCCCTTCAAAGAAACTAATGAGCCTAGGGTATGCGGAGATGCAGAGAGTCATCGCTGAGCAAGAGCCTACGAAGCCATCGACTTTGTTGAGCACGATGCAACGTGAAGAGCGGACGGTGGTTGCGCGGAATCGGAGTAGCGAGGCGGCAGGTTTGAATCGCTTGTGTGCAGGAGATTTGGATTGGATCGTCATGAAGTCGCTGGAGAAAGATCGCTCTCGACGCTATGATACAGCCAATGCCCTCGCGTCCGACATTCGGCGCTTTCAAGAAAATGAGCCTATTGTCGCACGTCCTCCAACTCCACTATATAGGTTTCGCAAGGCTTGGCGCCGAAACAACGTCATCTATTCGGGCGCTGCTCTCTTGCTACTCACATTAGTAGTGGGGTTCATGGTTTCGACCGTTGGTTTTCGGCGTGCCATACTGGCACAGGACCGCTTGACGGAACAGCGGGAAGTGGCCGAGCAGAGAACGACCGAGGCGCAGGAAGCACAGAGTGTCGCGCACGCGGAACGCGAGAGAGCAAATAATCAGGCGGATGAACTAAGAAAGAATCTATACTATCAGCGAATTGCGCTGGCGTATCGGGAAGTGAAAGCCAAGCGTCCCGCTCATGCTCTAGAATTGCTTGAAGCCTGTCCCGAAAATCTGCGGGGATGGGAGTGGGATCTTGTAAAGCGCGAATCACTGCTTGGCGGGCACGCTGTCACGGATGTCAATGCGCCAAGTTTTTCCTTGGTGGTGAGCTCGAATGGGCGAGATGTGGGATTGTTTGTCGGCGACACTCTCCAGATGGCTGAGCTGACTTCGAAGGGAACCCTTGAGCGGTTTAGTGTGCTCGGGAATGCGCCCCGTCCTTTCTGGGACATTGCGCCTTGGATCTCCTTTAGTCCCGACGGCAAGTGGCTTGCTGGGATCGACGATGAAGGGCTGCTGAAACTATGGGATGCCGCTTCAAGGGAAGCCGTTCAATCATTTCAGGCGGGGTCGGAATCTGTTGATGTGCTTGCTTTCCATCCAGCTGGAGATCGAATCGCAGTGGTGACTTCCGTTGTATATGGCGCATCGAATGCCTTGATCGATTATATCGAAGTTCCAAGTGGGCGACGGGTTGAGCGAATTGAACCTGGTGGAAGTGTGTTCAATTTGGTTTTTAGCCCTAGTGGAAAGTATCTAGCGGTTGGAATGAATGTATATGGAACGCCTCACGGCGTTACTGTTTTTGATGGCGTAACGGGGGAAAAGATCGTTCATCTATCTGGTCATCTTGCCCCGGTAAGTGCGCTGGCTTTCAGTTCGGATGGTCGATGGCTGGCGAGTGGCGGCGACATGACCGTGAAGCTTTGGGATACTTCGGATTGGACTTTGGAGACAGTATTAAATGGGCACGTCACTACGATTACTTCTTTGGCCTTCACACATGATAAAGAGCGATTACGCCTGATTTCAGCCGGCCTGGATCGTGAGTTGAGAGTCTGGGATCCATTCGAAGGGCAGGAACTGCTGTCACTTGTTGGGCACGACGATGGAATCTCTTCTCTGACTGCGCTCAATGACGGACGCTTGGTGTCCAGTGATTATGAAGGCAAAATTCGTGTTTGGGATTCTTCAAATTCCCCGGCGGAGAAGCCACTGTATACTCTTGCTGGTCATGAAAACCGTGTTTTTGCCCTTGCTTTTCACCCGGACAACTCAGGTCGTCTCTATTCTGCGGGGGATGACGGCTGCTTTTTTTGGGATGTGCACCAGGGCAGGTTAGCCGGTCGATTTCCTGGAATCTGGGATGTCACGGTGAGTAGGAATGGTGAATATGTGGTTCATCCAGGGACCCATGAGCCTGAGGATTATTCCTGGAAAGAGCGCCCGGGAGCGGGGGTAGCCGTAGAGATAAATGAGGCGTTAGCGGTGGAACGTTACCGAACCCAATCTAACCCTGAGCATTCGGCGTACTACAGTGCCGATATTTCACCAAGTGGAGATTGGATTGCGGCTGGGACGTCAGAAGGGCGGGTGCACGTTTGGCCCCGCAATGGGACAGGCGAGCGGATAAAGCTGCAGGGCCATCAATCCTATATATCCCGGGTTCGGTATTCGCCGGATGGGCGATTTTTGGTTGCTGTTGGGCAGGATGGAGAGATTCTTAGGTGGCCTACAGATGAGTTTCGGGATGGGCAGCGAGGAGTCAGCATGCGTCCGCCCACGGCTGTGCTGGAGATAATGCATATTGATTTTTCTCCTGATGGTCATCGTCTCGTTACCGGCGATGGGGGCAGTGGTTTCGAGGTGCTTGACGTGGAAACGGGAGACGTTCAGATGCGTAATTCGGCGGCCCATGGCGGCATTGTGGTAAGTACGCGTTTCAGTCCGGACACGCGATGGATTGTTTCTGGGGGCACAGATAAAGTCGTTCGCATTTGGGATGCGGCGACTGGGGAGTTACGAAAGTCGCTGATCGGGCACACCTCAGTAATCAACGATGTTGTCTTCAGCCCTGACGGTCGGCTTCTCGCTTCGACTGGATGGGACAAGACGGTCAGAATTTGGCGGCTCGATCTCTGACCCCTTAACTCTGTCAAGGTGTTGACTCTCGATGACGATCGTCCCCTCCATCGAGTGAATCACTGATTCTGATGAAGGGAGGACAACCCTTTACTTCGGCTCCAATTGTCGAAGATCAACCTCACCGCAAACTTATTGTATGATGAAAACACTTCCCTATATCTCTCTGTGGCGAACTTGTTTGGTCCCAATTGTTATTCGTGTCTTGGTGTTTGTAACGTTCTGTGGCAGTTGGAGATGGGATGAACTTCGAGCCTCGGTCGATCTTCATCAAGCCATTCAGCAAGGCGATGACGCTCTTTGGCGTCGTGCCGTTGAGGATGGGCAATCCCTTCAAGAGCGGGACAGTGATGGAAATACGCCCTTGCACCTGGCCGCGCTTTGGGGGAATACGGGCTGTGTCGATGAGTTGTTGGCGGTTGGGGTTGAGGTCAATGTTGTCAACGAAGTGGGTGCGACGCCTCTCCTATATGGAATCACCGATGTAGGTGTCGTTCGAGCGCTGTTGCATTCTGGAGCGGATCCGAACATTGCCTCGAAGCTCGGAATGACGCCGCTGTTGGCTGCCGTGACTTGCGGGCGCTCGTATGAAATCACTACGCTTTTACTAGCGGCTGGAGCCGACGTTCACGTCAATCGCGAGGGGCCATGGGATGGCGGTGCGCTCTACCGGGCAATCCAGAGTGGGGACCCGCGCACGATTGATTTGTTATTCCAAAAAGGAGTAAGGATCGAGGCATATGGGAAGAGCTATTCACCCCTTCATATGGCCTCAATGGTTGGCGATTTGTCGACGGTGAAACGACTGGTCGAAGGGGGGGCGGATATCAATTACTTTGATCCCGGTTGGGACGATGCTCCGGGGCATGCCCTCAACTGGGCGATGTGGGGAGAGCATCATGATGTGGCGAGCTACCTCATTGATCAGGGGGCGGACGTGGCCTTTGCTCCTTCGATTGGAACACAGACCCCTCCGATCGTTTGGGCCGGGTTTGGTCAGAGCTTGAATCCACGGATTGCCAAGAAGCTGGTAGCGATGGGGCTTGATATCAACACGAAGAATGCTCGTGGGGAAACCGCTTTGTCATACGCCTTGAAAAACGGAGAACGAACGGAGCTCGTTCGATTCTTGAGAACTGCTGGCGCTCGCGAAGACATACAGAAAAAGAGGAAGGCCGTTCCCTCCCGAGAGTTGCCTCGAGGTGACGATAGCAGGAAAGCTTTGACTCGTGACGCTGTGCAGCGGGCAGTCGACCTAATGCAAGCCTCTTCAGAGCGATTCCTGAGTCGTCGGAATTCTTGTGTGTCGTGCCACCATCAGCTACTTCCGGCTATGGCCTTTGGCATGGCACGAGAAAGAGGGCTAAAGGTTGATGAGACACAACTAGGTCGCCAGCTTGTGGCCCAGATCGAGGGAGCCCGAGAGAATGTCAGGTATGGCAGTCTCGAATTGGTCTATGGTGGATTCAACGGAGGAAAGGGGTTGTTTGCACTTCATGCTTTGGGCTACCACGAAGAGGAAGTGGTGTGGCCGGAGGCGCGGTTCTTACGAGAAACCCAAAACTTTGATGGCTTGTGGCGTAGCTTTGGGCGGGCTCCGATGGATGAGCCATGTGGGATACAGCAGACGGCGTGGGCCATTGGAGGATTGCGCCTTTTCCCTCGGATAGCAAAACACCACGCGACGATTCGTAGTTTAGAAAGAGCAATGCACGTATTGCGATCGGAAACGCCTCTCACGGTTACTCAGTGGAACACTCAATTGTTGGGACTGCACTGGGGGGGGGAGTCCTCCAGACAGCTTCAAATTCACGTTCAGGCCCTACTGAAAAGGCAACGACCTGATGGGGGATGGGCTCAGCTCCCGACGTTGGAAAGTGACGCCTGGGCTACTGGGCAAACCTTGTACGCTTTAAAACAAGCAGGCGCGGTTGCCCCAGACTACCCCGCCTACCAAAGGGGAGTCGATTTCCTGTTGAAGACACAGTTTGAGGACGGCTCTTGGTGGGTGCAAACCCGTGCTTGGCCCTTTCAACCTCATTTTGATAGTGGGTTCCCTCATGGTCGGGATCAGTGGATTTCCATTGCTGGAACCGCTTGGGCGACGATGGCCCTACTCTCAACAATGCCAAAGGTTGTTTCGCCCTCGGAGCTCCGGTCGGGGCAAGCGTTGATCGAGTTGTGGGAAAGAACCCTTCAAGCTGGGAAGGAAAATCCTCAGCGCAAACCAGACCGCCGAACGGAGCCTTCGATCCGTTTTCAAGAACAGATTCGTCCTATATTCGAACGTTCTTGTCTGGGCTGCCATTCCGGAGAAAGGCCGAAAGGCGGGTTTCGAATCACATCGCGAGAGCATTTGATGCTTGGCGGTCACAGTGGGGAATCCCCAATGAGAGTAGGGTCAGGAGAGCGGAGCAGTCTCGTGAAGTATGTTCGAGGTCAGATCGAGGACTTAGAGATGCCGCCCCTCCACAAACGTGACCGGTATGCCGCCCTTTCTCTCGACGAAATTGAGGCTCTGGTTTCGTGGATTGATGAAGGCGCTGAGTGGCCTGATGGTGTGGTTCTGAATGTGGAATAGGAGGGGCAGTAATGACGTCGCAGAGGCGGCAGTTGGAGTCCTGTCTCTTATACACATCTCCGAGCCCACGAGACCTCTCTACATCTCGTA
>CAJXVR010000355.1 GCA_913061285.1 uncultured Verrucomicrobiota bacterium
TCTACACTAGATCGCTCGTCGGCAGCGTCAGATGTGTATAAGAGACAGAAAATATTCAACGCTGCGTTTCTCATGAACCTTGAGGGACAACTTATCGACCACTCTCGAAAACGGCAATTGGTTCTCTTCGGCGAATACACGCCGCTTGCTAGCCGATTCCCCATACTCGATTCTCTGAGTCCAATCGGGATGAGTTTGAGTCCAGGAACCGAGCCCGGCATTCTTAGTCTCGATAACCCAATGATCAAAATGGGAACGCTCATCTGCTTCGAAGATGCCTTTCCTTCACTGGCTAGAGATACCGCAAAACTGCAACCTGATTTTCTGATCAACCTGACCAACGACGCTTGGTTCGGGGAAAGCCAAGCCCAGTGGCAGCATGCTCATGCCGCCACCTTTCGAGCCATCGAAACCGGCCTCCCCCTCATCCGCTGCGCCAACAATGGCATCACCTGCTGGATCGACCCTTTCGGTCGGCTTCAAGTAGGAAAGGCCAGCGAACCAAACGATGTCTATAAACCGGGATACAAAATCATGGACATTCCACTGCGAAAAGTTCCTGAAAATTCGGAACTCACCCAATATGCCCGAGACGGTGATCTTTTTGGATGGATGTGTGTTTGCGTCTCGCTAGCAATGCTATTCCTCCGAGAACTCTTCCGAATGAGAGGTTCGACCCACGATTCCAACTTTGACACCGACTTGCTCCGTGACTCAATATGACGCGGATCCTATCAATGAGTAACAGCAGCAACCCTCACGTTGAATCCACACGAGTCGCATGCATTCAAGCGCCAATTATCCCCATTGTCGGCGAACTTACCCATGCGAACCCTGGAACGATTTCACTGGGCCAAGGAGTGGTTTCTTATGGGCCACCACCCCAATCCCACGAATACATCAACACCTTCGCGGCCAACCCTAACAACCACAAGTACCAATTGGTTCAAGGAATCCCAGAGCTACTAAGCGCCATCCAAGACAAGCTCTCTAACGAGAACGCCATTGTCGTCGAAGGAAAGAAGCAGGTTGTCGTCACAGCAGGCAGCAACATGGCCTTCAACAACGCCATCCTCGCCATAGCGGATCCTGGAGACGAGATCATTCTTCCGGCTCCGTATTATTTCAACCATGAGATGGCCATTTCGATGGCAAATTGCACACCACGAATCGTACCGACCGACGAGGCACATCAACTGGACTACGATGCCATCGAAGCGGCTATCACGTCGCGAACGAAAGCCATTGTCACGATCTCACCCAACAATCCATCGGGGGTCGTCTACTCGACGAGCAGTCTTAGAGCGATCAATGAACTTTGCCGATCCCGGAGCCTTTACCATATCTCCGACGAAGCCTACGAATATTTCACTTACGATGGAGCCAAGCATTTTTCTCCTGGATCCCTTCCGAACGCCTCCGATCATACGATATCTCTCTATTCACTCTCAAAGGCCTATGGATTCGCCAGCTGGAGGATTGGCTACATGGTCATCCCCCGCCATCTCCTGCCGGCTATCAAGAAGATTCAAGACACCATTCTTATCTGTCCCCCCGTCATCTCTCAGCACGCCGCACTCGGAGCCTTGGAAGCTGGCAAAACGTTTTGGGATCCGAAAATCAAGGCTCTCGCAGCCGTCCGCCAAATGGTCACGAAGGAACTCACTGCTCTCGAAGGAACAGCTTCGATTGCACCAGCCCAAGGGGCATTCTATTTTCTGGTCAAACTGCCCCACAACGCGGATCCCCTCGATGTCATCAAACACCTCATCACTCGGCATCAGGTCGCTGCAATTCCCGGTTCTGCATTCGGTCTACGAGATGCTTGTTATCTTCGCATCGCCTACGCAGCTCTCCCCTTCAATGATCTGCAAGAAGGAATCCAACGATTCGTAGAAGGCATTCACTCATTCTCGACAACCTAGTTTTAATTACAAGCTATGCAGATCATTGGCTGCCAAATGAATATCGATTGGGAAGCGCCAGGACTAAATCTCCGTCGCGCCGATCAACTATTTAGCAACACGACGGTTCCATCAAACAGCCTCCTTGTCCTTCCAGAAATGTTCGCAACCGGATTCAGTATGAATGTCGGTCGGATTGCAAACGCGCCCCAGGTACCTCCATTTCTCTCAACCCTCTCTTCGAGGTATCATTCAACACTGATCGCAGGCTATGTCGGGCAAGCCGCCGACGGAAGAGGATGCAATCAAGCCCTTATTTACTCACCGCAAGGAGTGAGACTAGGCGCCTATCAAAAGATTCACCCCTTCTCCTTTGCTGGCGAAGACAAGGTCTATGAACCAGGAAGATCCGTTCAGATCTTTGAGCTCGGTGAATTCCGAATCTGTCCCTTTATCTGTTACGACCTACGCTTTCCTGAGATTTTTCGCACAGCAACTCTCAGGGGAGCAAACACATTTGTGGTCATCGCCAATTGGCCTGCACCCCGAACCGAACATTGGACAGCCCTACTTCGCGCCCGAGCGATTGAAAATCAGGCCTTCGTGATCGGATTGAATCGCACAGGTAGTGATCCAAAATTAGAGTATTCGGGTAGGTCTGTCGTGTTTGGCCCGCAGGGAGAAGTTTTGTGTGAACTTGATAACAAGGAGGGCATCCTTCAAGCTGACCTCGATATTGAATCCGTCACCCGCTGGCGCGCACGATTTCCTGCACTCGCGGACATACATCACGCGTTCACTCCCGAAAGCTAATTCCCGCAATCCGTTAATAGCGTGAGAGGAAACGATCCACGTTCTGCTCTTGGCGAGCGAACCAATCCAAATAAACCTGGCTATTGATCCTTGTTTGAGGATTGGCCGCAGTCTCCGCCTGCATCCATGCGTTCAATCGCTCCGGATTCTTGTTACAAATATCATTCAATTGCGCCAACGCAATCCGCAATCGGGCTAGGTTCTCAGGACGTTCCACCCAGGAAACAAATGCGCGCCGTCCACCATAGAATCCACGGCTACGACTTCGACCACGGCGTTGGAAGGCGAGGTCGGTATCCCATTGCAAGAACTGAAACCGACCATCATTCGGTTTCCGATAGAAATAGGCGTTTTTCCCTCTCCGCTGCGTAAAGGAATCCCAATCGCCTACAAACCCCATCACGGCAGTCATCTTCATTATCTGATCCGCGTCCAACCACTGTGCAATCTCGTTGCTGGAATAATTCTCTGATGAGACGAGTTCGAAAAAATCGATCAATCTCGTGTAGTCGTCGTCCTCTTCCTTACTTCGTTTCATCCACGAATTTCGATACCACGCCGCACTGTCAGATCCAGTAAAATCCCACGAAGCATCACGGTGAGACTGACGCCAATCATCGCTGAACCACCACTGGTCATCGATTCGATAGAGTTCCCCCTCGTTTCCATCCTCAAAATTTCGATTCAAAAAATCAGCATCTACCGGTTCCACATCCTCGCGCAGCATCACGGGATCAGAATTAACCAGAACACGAACAAACTCGTTCTCACTTACTGGATGTCCAAGCAAATAAAGGAGATACCGTACAATCCGATTGTGGTGACGCGTCCACTGTTCAGCGTCATCATCAAAACTGAATTTTCCGTGACTCCGAAACAAGCGATCCTTTGGCAACTTCCATTTCCCTCTCGTTAAACCACCCCGACGAGTCCAAGGACTCCCACTTCGCCGCAGGGCGGCATTGTGATACACAGCTTTTTCATTGGAGATGAATGTGGCATTGAAGTAGTGATTCGAAAGCCGAGGATACTTCGCGCCCTTTTGAGTGTTCCATCCCAGCATTGATTCTAAATCACTCGGACTAATGACAAAGCGAATCGTTCTCAAGTCAGTCGGAATCGGCCGATCATCATATATCAACAAAGCAGGCTCCTGCTCGCCCATTCGTGGGAGAAATTGAGTCGAACCATCCGCCCCGCTCACCCTCACAAAATACTCAACGATATCCCCTTGGCCACCGTAGGCATCAATCGAGGCCGTGTAGCGAGCCCAAAACGAGGGTTCACTCCCTGAGACATCACGAACCATTTCGTCGACCACCCAGCGTTTATTCCCGTCACGACTCACCAATCGATGATAAAGGGCCACCGTAGCGTTACTGCGATAGGCAACATCAGCTGAAATTGAAACGGATTGCCCTGGTCTTGGCACCGCAGGTCGTTGAACCAGATTCTCAATCATCGGTGGCGGAGTAACCAAGTATTGAGAGTTCTCTTGCCCAGGCGTACCGAGAGCCTGAGGCACATCGATCTTGAAGGAGTGATAAAAGCTATTGTCCCAAGTATGCGCGACGAGCCGGGGACTTCCAGAAACCCAGCGAGCCTCGAAGCCGAACTGATATTCTTGGCCATCCTTGAGCAATGGCACATCTATTTCAGCTCGATTCGCGCGATTGTCGCCATGCCCATGAGCAATCAAATGCAATCGCCCCCCTTCAACAAAGGAGTCCGCATGGTTTCCTTGAATCAACCATCCGGCATCATCACCATAGCCATCTAGGGATTGATGAATAGGATTCACCAAGAGATTTTCATCGCTTCCAACCCGGCGAAGCTCAAGATCACGTAGAACGATGTGGCTCTCGCCTACGAGATGAAGGTGAAGCTCTCGATAGTCACTAACTCGCCCCATGCGTGCCACTTCATCGTACCGCCCTCGAAATTCATAGCGACGAAAACGGGACACTCGCTCTATAGCACTATCCTTCCATGCTGAAGAACGGGAATTGTCCAATGTTGGATGAACAAGTTCCAGACTACTTCCCCGCCCGGCCGCATTGCCTGGCCACTCTCCTTCTAATTGATAAGAGCATTCGTCGATAAGGGTTCCGTTGTAATTGACCAAACGAATCCGTTCCCCCTTGTTGCTCAGTTTCCCTTTGAATTGATAAACCTTTTCCAAGGTGGGAAACGACTGTTCCAACCATGTCGAATTCTTCGCGATTACCAGGTAGCCCCCCTCAGGAACGATGGTATTCGGGGGAAAGGTAAACTCGATCCCTTCGGTGAAGGACGCCCCCGATAGATCGGCCGGCTCAGATCCAAAATTATGCAGTTCTAGGAACTCCCCCTGCTCGTTACCGAAGGCTGGATCTGCCATAATCTCATTGATCACCACTGGAATTGTCACGGCCGCTTGATTCGCCTGATTGCGGGTCTCAGCAACAGCACTCGACCACTCCTCAGCAGTCTCAAAACTCCGTGAAAAATGCCTCACAGTCGCTCCCAGCTGGAACTCATGAACCGAAAGCGTCTCTCCGATTCGGTTCCGGATAGAGACGCGTTGCCGGGCCTTAGCAAAGTCTCCAACTACCTCGATCGATTGATACCCGCCCGCCGGAAGTGGCGTTTCGAGAGACACCAGAGAACTCGCATTAGGCCCCGTTCCTATGACGATTTCACCAGCTGGAATCATTGTTTCGCCCCGATTCGCAACTTCAAACCACGCCCGTGAGCAGTCCTCATGGAAAGATACTTCGGTCAGAAATACGTTTGTCTGTCCTGGACGTGGTGTGGTCGCTGCAATCGCAAGATCCTCAGACCGTCTCAGATACCAATGATCCATCTGCAACAGATCCCTCGTCTGAACCCACCCCTTGGTAAGACGCGCTACAGAGACTTCATCCATCAAACGATCCTGAGCCACCTGTTTCACCGCGACCTGTCGTAACTTCCCCTCGATCCCATCTGAATGGTCGAAGTTCATAAGGAAACGTTCATTAGCTCCCAATAACGAATCCATCGATCGCTCCACCTCTTGACCTCCATCCCCTGCCAATCGCAGGGAAAATTGACTCATATCTAAAGTTTCATCCTGCTCATTGCGAAACTCAATGGTTCCTTTTCCATCCGCTCCCAATCCAACTTGAGTGATTCGCAACACCTCCTTAATCGGCCTAAGAATTCTCAGTCGACATCCAAAAACGAGATCTGAACTACTCTGCGACGATTGATGCACCTGGGCTGCGAGAACATTCTTTCCCTGTCGAAGAAACTCCCCCTCAACCACAACAACATTCTTCTCGAGAATAGCATTGGTAACCGTCTCCGTGGCTACGGCCTTTTGGACCGGCAAACCAGCCCGCATCCGAACACGACCGATCCGTTTTCCGTTCAGATAGTAAATCACCCCATCATCGACAATCTGATCGATGGCCAATCGAACGCCCGTCGAGTCTCCCTGATAGTCGAAAGTCTTTCTGAAATAGTAAGCAACCCGTCCTTTCCTAATTCTGGACCTCAACCCCGGTCCCGGCAATCTCGACTCTTCAAACCCCAACAAGCCTTCGCCCCTCGCCCAATTCGAGTCATCAAAGTCAATCCCTCGCCAATCCAAGCCATATTCTTTTCCCCGAGCATCGTAATTCCATGTGGTCTGGAACCCCCAGACCTCACTCGACTCGAAATGAGGCGCCTCGGGAAGGATTAATGGTATGCCCTCCAGAGGAATAGGCGACTTCCCTGGAGATCCTCCGAGAGTAAGGCTTGCTCGCCAATTATTCGCACGGTCAATTGTCGAATTCTCGTTAATAACCTCCAATGTGTGCCCTGTCCGAATCGATTCAAGGGGCCAAGAATTCCCTTTCCCATACGAAACACTCGAGAGCTTCACCCCATTCTTGTCCTTCAATACAAGCCGTTCCTCCTCGCTTCCAATGGTTCCATTCCAAGGTCCAAAAATTCGAATGCTGTTTTCCAGTTTCAATTGAGCCCTAAGCGCTGAGGGAGCAATTGAGGAGATCAAGATGCGTTCAAAGGGACGAAGAAATGACCTGTCAGGAAACTCGGCAGAAAAGGCTGGAAACTGATAAGCAAGACGCCGCCCCTTCAGCCGCCACTCCGCAAGATCAAATGGCGTCGCAGTCAGATTCTGGACTTCAACCCACGCTGCCTGGCCGATTGGAGGAGCGTGCATCAGTTCGCTCACGATCACTTGTTCGGCACATGCGGGTGATCCGAACGAGCAGACCAGCAGCAGCCAGCACGAAATCGCAGCAGCCACTCGCCCAGATCTCAACCTCGATCGGTCGCACAACATTCGATATCTGATATCGCCTAACGAGTCCCTAATTCTCATCCTTAAATTCGAGACAACTCTCGATTTCCTCTTCGATCCGTCTCTCTGCCATACCACGCCGATGCCTCCAGGCAACGCGCCACTAAACCTCAGCTGAAAAAGCAAAACAAACAACCGATTTTTCCTCGAATTATCGATCATCGGGTTCTTGCTTTACAAGGCGACGTAAGCATCCGTAGCCTAGCAGAAATCAGCATGAAACAAACATTTTTAGCCCTACTGGCTTTTCTGTGCTTCGGACTCGGTGTTGCTCGAGCCGGCGATCCAGCCGACCATCTCGTATTCCATCCGAAACCTGGCACGGGCAATGGAAAACATATCGTCCTCATTTCTGGCGACGAAGAGTATCGATCTGAAGAATCGTGCCCTATGCTGGCAAAGATTCTTAGTCAACGACACGGCTACAAGTGCACCGTTCTCTTTGCGATAGACAAAGAGCTTGGATGTATCAATCCCAATGAAATCTCCAACATTCCTCATACCGATAAACTTGCGGACGCGGACCTGATGATCATCGGCACCCGTTGGCGTAAACTCCCCGGGCCACAACTTCAGCCTATCCTCGAATATCTCAACGCAGCCAAACCCATTATCGCCTTTCGAACCGCCACCCATGCCTTTAATAACGGCGACCGCTACGGCGGATACGATTGGCAGAACTTCGGCAAAATCGTTGTTGGCGAAAACTGGCTGAGTCATCACGGAAAGCACAAGATTCAAGGTGGGCGAGGCATCATCGTTGACGAACACGCCGATCATCCGGTACTCAACGGCGTTTCCGATATCTTCACTCCCTCAGACATCTATGGCATCGACTACCTCGACCAGAAAGAAGCCGTTGTCCTCCTTCGGGGTGCCGTAACGGAAACACTCGATCCAGCCTCGCTTCCGATTGGTGGCGAAAAGAACAATCCCATGATGCCTCTCGCCTGGCTAAAGACCTATCCCTCCCCGGATGGATCCAAAATAGGGCATTGTTTCGCAACGACCGCAGGAGCTGCCGTTGATCTAAGAAAAAGGGATCTACGCCGGCTCTTCGTAAACGCGGCTTATCACCTTCTGTCTCTTATACACATCTCCGAGCCCACGAGACCTCTCTACATCTCGT
>CAJXVR010000356.1 GCA_913061285.1 uncultured Verrucomicrobiota bacterium
GATCTACACTAGATCGCTCGTCGGCAGCGTCAGATGTGTATAAGAGACAGCTCCGTGACCGTCTTGGCTCTCTCTCCTTTGTTATTGCTGGGCTCTACGGCCTGCTGACCTTTTGTCATCCGCTTTTTATCGCTGAAGCGCGTACGGCCCAGATTCTTTCGACCGCGGCGCTTTCATCGTCTCTGTTCAGTTTGGGCGTGGCTCTCTTTATTCGCCGTTTTCCGCCGCTGGGTGGAGGGATTGAATGCTTGGGGATTCTGTTGGCTGCCTTGTTGGTCGGGAATTCTGGTCTTCATCTCTATCTGGTCGGTGATCCCCTTCAGTCGACCAATTTCTTGGTCGTGGTAATCGGCGTCGGCTGTGTGTTTGACCATTTCCGCGATTGGATAATCTGTATCGGTTTGGCTTTGGCTGCGTGGTATGTTTGTGGCCCCTCATCGATACCGGAAGGTGAGTGGTCGCATTATGGGTTTATGCTGTTCATGGCGAGTTTGCTCTCCGCCATGCTTTTCTCAGTTCGAATTCGCCATCGCGTTCAATTGGAATTGTCTCGCCGAGAATTGGAGCGAAAAGCGGTATCGCTGGAGGCTTCCAATACGGCTCTTTTGGAGACCGAGCGTCGATTGAATGAGGCTCAGGAGATCGCTCAAGTTGGAAGCTGGCAATACGTCTTGGGTTCGAAGGAATTGTGGTTGTCACCTGAAGTGTATCGAATTCTAGGATGTCAACCCACAGAGGGCCCAGTCGATTGGCCAGCCTGTAAGGCGCTGATCTGTCCCGAAGATCGGGATCGTGTGCGAGAAGAGCTCATTCGGTTGAGAGAGAGCCAGGGGCAGATCGAAATTGAGTTTGAAGTTGTTCGAAAGGCTGGCGACCGGAAGGTTTTGTTTTTCCGGGGGCATTCCAGTGTTGGGAACTCTCCTGAGGTCGTTCGCCTTAGTGGTACGATTCAGGATGTGACGGATCAAAAGGCGCAGCAACTTGAGCGTGAGCGGCTTGAACATCAATTGCGCAGTGCCCAGAGGATGGATGCCTTGGGAACGATGGCTGGTGGGATTGCCCATGATTTCAATAATATTCTGTTTTCCATTCTTGGGAATGCGCAGTTGGCAGAGTTGGATGTGCCAGAGGGGCACCCGGCTCGTCGAAGTTTGACCAATATTGTCACCGCTAGTAAGCGCGCGCGCGATGTGGTCCGTCAGATCCTAACATTCAGTCAGCGACAAGAGGTTTCGATCGAGGAGACGCAGTTGAGTCATGTTGTTGGGGAGGTATTAGAATTGCTCCGTGCGTCGATGCCGCCGTCAATCGAGATCCGAACGGATTTCGAGCCTGATTGTCCGGCGATCGCCGGTGACCAATCTCAGATCCATCAAATACTTGTTAATCTGTGTTCGAATGCTCTCGATGCCATGAAAGAAACGGGGGGAGTGCTTAAGATTTCGGTCAAGAACGTCTGGCCGGATAGTCTTTCGACGCAACTCCTTTCTGAGCTGGCGACCGATGCGATCGTTGGTCTCAGGATCGAGGATAGTGGTGTTGGCATGGGGGAAGCGACGGCGGAACGTATTTTTGAACCCTTTTTTACAACCAAGACGTCTTCCGGTGGAACTGGGCTTGGTCTCGCTGTTGTTCACGGCATTGTCAAGAGTCACGGTGGCGCTATCACCGTCCATAGCCGTTTAGGGCATGGAACAGTATTTGACCTGTATTTCCCGGTGATCAGGAAGGATTCGCCCACAATCGTTCAGGCAGCGAAAGAGATTCGCAAAGGTCACGGCGAACGAGTCTTGTTGGTGGATGACGAAGTGCCGGTTTTACGGGCTGTTTCGGCCTTGCTGGATCGTTTGGGGTATCGAGTGACTGAATGTACGAACCCGCTTGATTGTGAGCGCTTGTTTAAGCGTTATCCGGGGCGTTTCGATATCATCGTCACCGACCTGAGGATGCGAGAGATGCTGGGGACTGAGTTGGCTCGACGGCTTTCCCAACGGAGTCCGGGGATTCCCATTATTTTGGTGACTGGTCATGCAGAGCAGTTGAAGCAGGAGGACTTGGTGGCATTTGGAATCAGTTGTTTGTTACAGAAGCCGTCCACCCTCGAAGTTCTAGCGGCATGTATGAGTGATGCGTTGGAAAAGAAAGGTGGGAGAAACACCGAATCCGATGTTTCTCCGATTGAAGTGGCTTCTTGAGTTGATCGCCGGCGTGAATCAGGAATGCGCCGATGATCCGTGGAGGTTTGAGGGTCGCGTATGGGTTGAATCGACGATGAGAGCTGTATTCCCACATCAATTTTGTTTCGCGCGTTGTTCGATCGCGATCGTTCTCGCATTGCTAGTCTGTTCCAGTTTCTCCTTGGGGGCCGATACGAAGGTGCATCTGCCGGCAGGCGAGGTAACGAAACGTCTCGCTGAGGGCTCCACCAAGATGACCTACCATGTTGCGATGCCGAAAGAGCAACCGGAAAGCGGTCGCGCGCCACTGTTGATCTTGTTCAGTCCCGGGGGGGATGGGAAACGAATCCTAGAACCTGTGGCGCCAGCGGCGAATCGATACGGCTGGATCGCTGTTGGTGTCGATAAACTGCGTAACGGAGCGATGGATACGCGTCTGATGCAACGAATGGAAGATCAGGTTTTGGACGATATCTTGCGTGTGATCCCGCACGATTCTGAGCGCATCTACTTGGGGGGGCTGTCTGGTGGTGCGATGCGCGCATTTTCGCTGACCGTTCGGCGAAAAAAGGATGGGTTTGCAGGTGTGTTATCCATGGGAGGTTGGCTAGGTGGAACTCAGTACGCGCGCCGTGACTATCCCAAGGGGTTGGCAGTTGCCATGATTGCTGGAGACAAAGATGAAGGCGCTCATCAGTGGTCCCGTCACGATGCTGCTGTTTTTACTCGTTTAGGAGGACGGGTGCAGATGTTTGTCTTTCCGGGCGGACACCAGATGGCTCCTACGGGAATCATTAGGCAATCCATCAAGTGGTTCGACAAAGATTGGCGTACCTATCACTGAAATTCGGCGAGGGATTCAGAAAAGATTTTCTTCAAGCTTTTGCCGAGTTCATCCATGATGTCGGCACTCCATGGATGAACAGGATTCTTCTAAAATAGGGAAGGCACTAGACGGATTTTCTATTGAACTTCCGTCCTGGGGCTTCGCCAATACGGGAACGCGGTTTGGGAAGTTTCTCCAGGAAGGGGCGGCGATCGATATTTTCGATAAAATTGCGGATGCCGGGCAGGTTCATTCCTTGACGGGCTGCTGTCCTGATTTGGCCGTGCATGTCTTATGGGATTTTACCGATGAAACTCCGACTCAAGCTGTGGCCGCTGCGGCCGGCGAAGTGGGCGTGAGAATCGGCTCAATCAATCCCAATGTGTTTCAGGATCAAGATTACAAGCTCGGATCAGTGGCTAATCCAGATGCTGCGATCCGAAAACGTGCTTTAGATCACCTACTAGCCAGTATTCAGCTAGGGCAAGAACTCGGAAGCTCTTTGGTATCGCTTTGGTTCGCGGATGGAACGAACTACCCGGGCCAGGATTGTATTCGGCGGCGGAAACGTGCCTTTTCGGAGGCATTGAGGACCTGTCACGAGGCCCTTGCTCCAAATCAGAATCTCTTGGTGGAGTACAAGCCCTTTGAACCCGCGTTCTACCATACTGATATTGCTGATTGGGGGATGGCTTTGCTGCTTGCTAAAGAGGCGGGACCTCAAGCGAAAGTGTTGGTTGATACAGGGCACCATTATTCAGCCCAGAATATTGAACAGATCGTTGCCTGGCTTCTTGATGAACAGATGCTAGGTGGTTTTCACTTCAATGACCGGCGCTATGCGGATGATGACCTAACCCTTGGCTCGATCGATCCCTATCAAACGTTCCGAATCTTTGCTGAAATCCACAGCTGCCAACAGAGAGATCCTGGTTTGGTGAACTCGATCGCATACATGGTTGATCAATCCCACAATCTCAAACCGAAAATTGAAGCGATGCTTCAGACCGCTATGGTCGCTCAGGAGTACTATGCCAAAGCGGCACTGATCGATTGGACGATCCTGGACGAAGCAAGGCAGCGCGGAGATGTGCTCGATGCTGAGCGCGTGTATCAAAAGGCGTTTCGCACGGATGTCACTGACGCCTTAGTTGCCTGGCGTCAAGGACGAGGCTTAGCGGCGGACCCCTTACTCGCATTCCGAGAATCAGGCTATCTCGAGCGGGTAAGCGAAGAGCGGAGTCAACGGCGTGAGCGGCTTGGACTTGGGACAGGGAGTAGCTACGCCTAGGTGATTGTGTCTCTGCTACGAATTCAAAACCTGTCGAAGTCCTTTGGAGGGGTTCAGGCCCTTCATGATATCGAATTGGAAATTCAACCTGGAGAAGTGCATGCGCTTTGTGGGGAGAATGGAGCCGGCAAGTCGACGCTAATCAAGATTCTTGGTGGGGTCGTAAAGCCAGATTCTGGCAGCGTGTTTTTCGATGGGGTTCCGATGGAGTTTGGGAATGTTCGTGGCGCTGAAGCGCTCGGGATTGCCGTGATGCATCAGGAGAGTGTGGCCTTTCCCCACCTGAACGCCGTTGATAATCTGTTTGTTGGTCGCGAACTACGGCGATTTGGAGGGCTCTTGGATCGAGCTGCCATGCGGGCAAAAACGAAGGCGATGCTTTCTCGTTTGGGCGAGTCTCTCAATTTGGATCAAGCCGTTGAAACTTTCCCCTTGGCGCAGCGACAGATGATTGGCATTGCAAGAGCGCTGCTTCAGGACTGCCGCCTTCTTGTAATGGATGAGCCCACTGCCTCGCTTTCTGGGCGAGAGACCTCAGTTCTCTTTGAGTGCCTTCGACAATTGAGGCGTGAAGGGGTAAGCGTCCTGTATGTCAGTCATCGCTTGCGCGAGGTTTTTGATCTGGCAGATCGTATTACGGTGCTACGTGATGGTGCTTGGGTGAGCACGGATGCTTGTAGGGAACTCTCGGAACCCGATCTCATTCAAAGAATGGTTGGTCGGGCGATTTCGGAAAAGGCGGGCAAGACGACGTCGGTTCAGAATTCGGGCGTGCCGTCACTGGTCCTTCGAGGGTTGACCTCACAGCCCGAGTTTCAGGATGTTTCTTTGGATGTGTTTCCTGGCGAAATCCTAGGCCTTGGGGGGCTTGTTGGGGCTGGCCGCTCCGAGGTGGCTCGGTGCGTCTTCGGTGTCGATTCGTATGACTCGGGGTCAATTGAGATTGAAGGAACACCGCTTGCCGTCGGGTCGGTCGAGGAAAGCTGTCAGGCTGGCGTCGCCCTTGTGCCTGAGGATCGACAGCACGAGGGCTTGATTCAATCGATGTCGATTCGGGAAAATCTTGGGCTTCCTTGGCTACGGAAGCTGAGTTCGTTTGGATTCGTCAATCGAGGACGGATGCGGGACCTCGCATCGGAGTCAGTTGCGAGGCTGGATGTTAAGTACCGAGGCCTAGGGGACGCCGTATCCTTCCTTTCTGGCGGGAACCAACAAAAGGTCGTTCTAGGCAAGTGGCTGGCCGGGAATCCGAAGGTTTTGATCCTTGATGAACCGACGAGGGGCGTTGATGTGGGAGCCAAAGAGGAAGTTTACGGGCTCGTGCGTCGCCTTGCAGCGGAAGGCGTTGCGGTGTTGCTAATCTCCTCGGATTTGCCGGAATTGATTCGGCTGAGCGATCGAATCAATGTGATGTGTGAGGGGAGGATAGCAGGCGAGCTTCTTTCTGGGGAAATCAGCGAAGAATCCATTCTCAGGCTAGCCCTTCCCAAAGAGGGAGCGTTCGGAGGAGGCATCAAGCGATGAGGGAGGCGTCGTCCCTTTCTGTCCTGTTGGGTCTCTTAGGACGTCACCGTAGTCTCGGGATCGGTCTATTGATGGCTGTGACGGTGGTTGTCGTTTCGATCGTCAGCCCTCAGTTTTTAGCCCCGGGAAATGTTCGTGATCTTTTGATTCAGGCGGCTCCGATCGTGATTATCGCCTGTGGGGTCATGATGGTAGTATTGACCGCGGAGATTGATATTTCGGTGGGGTCAATGATGGGCTTGCTGGCAGCCGTTCTAGGAGTCTTGTCCTCGCCAGCGCATTTGGGGTGGTCGGTTCCTGCTGCCGCTTTCGCAGTTATTTTGCTGGGGGCTTGTCTCGGCGGGCTCAATGGGGTTTTGGTGGCCTATGGACGAGTTCCATCGATTATCGTGACCTTGGGGATGTTGACGCTGCTCAAAGGGGTAACTGAGTTGGTTCTAGGGGGAGAGTGGGTGACGGATCTTCCTTCGGCCTTGCGTTTCCTTGGGACCGGTTCTGTTTCTGGGATACCGATCTCTGTGATCGTTGCGGTCTTCGTGGTTGTGCTGACCTGGATCGTATTGTCGAGGACGGCATTTGGTCGACGCGTTTATGCGGTAGGGAGTAACGAAGCTGCGGCTCACTATGCCGGTATCTCTGTGCAGGTTACTAAGATGTTGACCTTCCTTTGGACTGGGATTCTTGTGGCTCTTGCGGTCCTCGTGAGCGCCCCTCAGTTAGCGGTGATCGACTCAGGATTCGGGACCGGGGTTGAGTTGTTGGTTGTGACGTGCGTGGTCGTCGGTGGCGTCGCCATCTCTGGAGGTCTCGGAAGATTGGCAGGAGTGGTTACAGCCTGTCTCCTAATGACAATGATCTCAACCGTTTTGATCTTTCTGAAGTTGGGGGAAGGGGCAACCTATTGGTCTCGGGGGATTCAAGGGCTGTTCATTTTAGGTGCTGTTCTGCTGGATCATATGGCGAAGCAAGTTCAGATGTCGCGGGAAGGTGATTCAGGATGAGACGCTTTGCTTTTTGGCATGAACTCGTTTTGGTTGCCTTGGTCGCTGCTGTTTTGGTTTGCGCTCAATCAATGGAGCCGCTCTTTGTGACCTGGACGGTGCAGAGTAAGTTGTCTACTCATATCTGGGAGATTGCAATTCTGGCCTTACCGATGGCATTGATTGTTGTCACGGCAGGCATTGATCTCTCCATCGGGGGAATCATGGCCATGTGCGCTGTCTCGATGGGATTCTTATTTCAAGCCGGATGGTCACCATGGTTCGCTGCTTCGGCTGGGATACTTATTGCAACGGGCTGTGGCTTCATCAACGGCTTGGTGGTGACCCGGGTTAAGGTTCATCCGCTGATCGTTACCTTGGCGACTATGGCAGCGTTTCGTGGGGCCGCCGAGGGGCTCAGTCGTGGAAAACCGGTTTCCTCGTTTCCTGAGAGCTTTGCCTGGTTGGGGCAGGGGATTTGGTTTGGTTTGCCCGTGCCTGCTTGGGTTTTCCTGTTTTTGCTTCTGCTGGTTGTGCTGTTTTTGATTGGAACTCCTGCCGGAAGGCATTGCTACGCGATTGGAATGAATGAGTTGGCTTGCCGTTTTTCTGGGGTTAGGGTCGATCGAATCTTATTAGGTCTGTATACCTTTTCTGGATTTTGTTCAGGGCTTGCGGCTATCATTTTCATCGCTCGGCGCAACACAGCGAAGGCGGATATTGGAATGGGTATTGAACTCTTGGTTATCACCGCCGTGGTGATCGGAGGCGTGAGCATTTTTGGGGGGCGGGGGAATCTGCTTGGTACCGTGCTCGGAGTGTTCTTGATCCATGAGACGCGTGAATTCGTCAGTTGGCGTTGGAATAAGGATGAACTAAATTTCATCGTCATCGGATCGCTACTGATCGTCTCAGTGCTATTACATCGATGGTTGACGCCAGCAGAAAAGAAGCAGTGAATGGAACCGAATCCTTTGTTATGAACAAACTTATCAATAGTGGTCTTTTTGTCGGGCTGGTCTTGGCGTTGCTCGGATGTGGAGGAGAATCTGTTACGAGCGAGTCTGGCGATTCAGGTTTGGCTGATCAGAAGGTTACAATCTATCTGATTCCGAAAAAGAAGGGCCTACCCTATTTTAGTTCGTGTGCTGAGGGAGCACGTGCCGCGGCGGGCGATCTGGGGAACGTCGAATTGATCTATGACGGACCGACGGATGGTTCCCCAGAGAAACAAGCCGCCATGATCGAGACTTATACGCTTAAGGCTGTCTCTTATACACATCTGACGCTGCCGACGAGCGATCTAGTGTAGA
>CAJXVR010000357.1 GCA_913061285.1 uncultured Verrucomicrobiota bacterium
GTCGGCAGCGTCAGATGTGTATAAGAGACAGATCAATGGAGGATCGAAACCAACTTGCTGCTCCGCGCTTGAAGCGGAATGCCTTTGGTTGGCAATGGTCCAGCAGCGAACAACTATCACACTTGCGAGCTTCATAGACAGCCGGAGGTGAGGCTCGGCTATCGATCAGCTCTCTGAGTGCAGAGGCCGTGGCTTCGACCAGCAGGCGTAGCTCGGCATCCAAGGCGAGCACGGTGCGACGTTTTCGTTTTCCATAGAACAGGGAAGCCTCGGCGATCTCGACCTTTAGCATTTCCTCGAGGCACATCGCTTGCGCACACAGCTGGACGCGATCGGCATCGTTCGATTTCGGTTGGCCGCGCTTGTATTCCACGGGCGTGACTTTCCCATTAGAATGGAACTCAACGATGTCACACTGTCCTGACAAGCCGAGCCGTCGTGATACCACGGGCAAGGTGCGAGTGATGCGAACCCCGGGGCGCGACTCGGTTTCCCCTTCATGTGCTTTAGCATGCATCAAATTCCCTTCTGCAGTGAATTGATTCTCAGCCCAAGCTTGTTCCAGGTGGATCAAGGCCGTTTGCCGAGGGCAGAACAAGTAGTGCTGCAAGGCAGAGATGGGAAGAAGTTGATCGTCGGTGAACATGGTGGAGATATGTCGACCAAAGCAGGCGAAATGTGACTAGGACTGCTTCGTGGTTCGATATCATTCCGGGTCGAATCAAATTCGTCGAATTAAGGTGATGCCACCTCCAAGATCAGCTTCTTCGCCTCGCTTCGCGACCTCATCCAAGAGTTTGCCATCAAAGGTGATGCGGCTTGCGTAGTCGGCGAAACTACGGGGTGGTTTTCCGTCTTCCGCTGGCCGATCTTCAAACGCATTCACTTTGAAGCGATCAAACAGGTCGTGACTCGAAGCGCGTCCCAGTTGATTGTCGTGTCGAAAAACCAAGAGTGCCCGCGGGGCCATGGATCCAGCAGGGCGTGCCGCCGATTGGTCAAACTGAAAGGCGTTTTCGAGCCCTTCAAGGTACAATTCAAGATCATCGTCGGAAAACCCGGTCTGTTCTGCCAAGAATGGATTTATGAATCCATGACAGCGGTAGAGAGCGTAGGGAACCGTGAACTTGCGGCCCATCGTACGATTGTCTCCCTGCTGAGCCTCTGCTTCTCTTTCGGTTGCAACCGCCATTCGAGTAATGGCGTGTTCGCTGACGACAATGGAATCAATGGAACGGGCAAAGCTTTGTTGGATGGGACCTCGAACTTGCCCACAGTTTACAGCGATGCTCATGACGGCTCCGAATGCTCTGACGTCGAAGAAGTTTTGACACATCCATTGGCGTGCCCGTTCGACTTCTTCAGCCGTGCCCTTGCGTTTCTTGCCTTTCGTTTCGCTCGCTTGATCTTCGCTCGTTTGGATGGCTTGGTAGGCCTTTTCGTGGGCTTGAATGAGGACTGCTTTCTCTTTTACGTAGATGTTGTAGCCTGAGGCGTCTTTCTTCACCAGTTCCACGTAGTTGCGAATCTTGCGTTTGATACAGACATCCGTAATCAGGCCGTGGCCCGTTTCGGCGTCGATTCTTGGTAGATTGCCAGCGTCTGGATCGCCATTGGGATTGGCGTCTTTGCAGTCGAAAAGATAGATAAAATCGTAGCGATTGTTCATGGAGTCGATTTGGTGTTTTTTTGATGGGAGGACAGAAGAAAGACTTGCTTGCTATTCGTTTTCTTTCTTGGTGGGGCGTAGGTCATGTCGTTGATGATAGTATCCAATGCAAAACAGGCTCTGTCCCTTGAGGTTCAGGGATGAGGGATAGAAACTGGGAGCTTCAATTTTTTGGTGTATCTCGTCGATCAGATCGCTGAAGAATCGGTTCGAGCCCGTGTTAAGTTTCTGCAGGTGATGTTTGTTGAGTCGATCTAGTCGTCCGAAAACCGCCAGGGGGTTGGCGGATGCGGAGGAATACATCGTTTCTCGGATCGTTCTTTCGAGCTTAAACTCATGCGCTGCGCGCTGGGCTTGTTCGTAGACAGCGAATAGTCGGCCTAGCTGGTAGGCCACGCTCGGAGTATCTTTGTGGAGTGCGGTGGTCATTTCGATTTGTTGTTTCTTGAGCCAGTCCTGATGATTTCGAACGAGCCATGCCTTGAGGATGGCTGCCTTGAGATAATTTACGTCCCGGTCGGCGCGAATTCGGTTCATGACCGCTTGGACGAGGGAATTGGGATAGGCGATACCCAGAAGAATCGATCTCATTAGCGCTCCAGCCAGTAGTGGTGGAATCCCGTCCGCCTCCCGAGCTGTCTGTCGTAGGAGCTCGAAGACGTTGGGAGATTCCGGCTCTGGTTTTTTAGAGTTGCTTTCATCCCACTGTCTGACGATACGTAGCGCATCGTAGTGGCGCTTGAGATTCGTGATAAGCTCGTCAAGAGTTCCTGTGTGCCAGAAGCGAACGGATAGACGGGAAGCGTTCGGTGAGAGACCTAGGACGTAATATCTTACGTCCGTGTCGCCGAGTTCATCTTTCCCTAGGGTGCCGAGCGATATTGCTCTAAGAACCTTATGGACCCGCTTTTTGAGTTCTTCATCTTCGCTTTCAGGTATGCCTGAGATCATCCAGGGATAAAGGGTCTCGATTGGAGTGGGGTGGTCTGTCCAGAGGACTGCGGTGGTGTCTCCAATTCGAAATTTCCTTTCCCGACGGGATAAGAGCCAGTTGAGAGCGGTGCAGTAGGCGAAGGCAGCGCTCTCTCCGACGGGGGCGTTGAGGCTCTGTTCTTTTCCATAGGAAGTAAACGCACTCAGGTTAAACGAGACGATGGATGCTCCGGAGCTTTGTGCCCCAGGAACCCCTTTAATAGACGGGTCGTGCAGGCGGGCAAGCGGCTGTTTCTCTCCGGTGACGAGACAGAAACCCTCGGTGGCTGAGGCACTTGAAGCAGAGGCTTTGCTCCAATAGTCAATGACTTCGGGTAGTTCATGTACGAAACCCGTTTTGCCGCTGATTTGAAAAGCGAGATTGGTGCCGAGTAGCTCTTCGAGTGGAGCGTTGGCGGCTTGGGCGATTCGTTCAAGATTCTCTCCTTCCTCTGGGTGCCAAGCTTCGAGGAATCGGCATACTAATTCAAAGTCGGGTTGATTGATGCTGTCGCGGGCGGAAAGATGGGCAGCACGGAAAAGCTGAAATCGTTTTTGCAGTTTTTCTGACACCGTTCCTTCGGATGGAACGTTGGTGTCCCAACCAAGGACGTATTCGGTCTTGTCTGCCAGAAAACCTGCTTTGTCACCCGAGGTCCGTTTCCCTGGAGATGGGGCACTGATTGGAGTGGGCACCAGCTTGTTCCCACGGAGCGCCTTTTTCCTTAAGGGAAGGAGGGACTCTAGTTGGCCTTCCTTACTGAGTACGATAGCCCAACTTAGGCCCATAGGAGCGAATCCTGGTCGGTCTACATCCGCTAGGCGGGAGTAGAGTTGGTTGAGGGATTGAAGAATCATGGCTGATTAGGCGGATGCGTCACTGAAGGGGAGCACGTTGATGACGCCGTTATTGAGCTTGGCGTTAAAGAATCGAGGTTCGGACCGGACCCGCTTGCCTCTGCTGGTGAGGAAGCTGTCTTTCTCTTTCTTGTCCGCCGGTAAGTAGGCAATGTCGTGAAGCATCCAGCCCAAGTCTTTGTTGAGTTGTTCTGAGGGAAGCTCGGAAGCGGGAATCGGTTCATCTGGTTCGATCAGCTTAAAGCGGGCAGGAAACTCGCGGGTTCCAAGGCAGGGCTGATGGAAGCATTGGCCGCTGCGAGCTCTCCGATTGAACATATCTAGATGTTTTCCCTCACAGTCTTTTGCGGGAAGTGCCGGCCCACCTTTTTCGAATCGATAATCTAGAATATTGAAGTGGGCCTCGATCACGTAGGCTACGTCTTGGAGGAGCATGGATGCTCTTTGTTGGCGCTGGTCCTCGATTGTAATGCCGAGGGTCGGAACGATGTCTCCTTTCATGGCGGTGGCACTGGGAGAGGGGGCCTTGGAGCTCACTTCATTGCGGCGTATGTTTGTGAAGCGAATCGGTTTGATGACGTGAATTCGGTCAATAACCCAGCGGATTTGTGGTTTCCAGTAAATCGCCTCGAGGATACCGCGAGCGGCGGAGGGCGTGATGACATCGTAGGAAACGCGCTCAACCTTCATTTCTGGTCGGGTGAAGCAGGCTAACTCGCCGCTGATTTTGAGTTTGATTCCGTATGACATGCTTAGGCTATCAGCTCTTTAGTTTTGGGAAGAAATTGACGTGAGGGAGGTCCTTGAAATCCTGGTCTTGTGTCCAGAGAGTTGCCTGATGAATTAGGGTGCTTGCGTAGATCAAGGAGTCTGCAAAGGGAAGGTTGAACTGGGTCGCAAGAATTGCCGGCATAATCATGACCCCTTCGCGTATGTTGGCAAGTGTGGCAAATCTCATGGTGTTTGTTGCGGTGCCAGCCACGAATACCGATCTCCTCTTGAGAATGCATTTCCAAACTTGGGTGATAGTGATGCCGGGGGGGGAGAGTGGAGAAGCCATTTCGAATAGGTTTGAAATGAGTTGTATTCGCACCTGCATCAAATCATTCAATCCAAGCGCTTGAATCGAGCTATTTCCTATTATTCTCACAGGTTGTCAATTTCATGAGATGATCCTTGCGTTGTTTGTTTTAAAGCGGATCCCGATCACTTTCTCGATCAAATGTTAGCGGTTGGTCTGTCTTAATGAAGCCAACGAGGTCTCTTGGTGCCAGGACGGGGGGGAGCTCGAGGCGCCCGTTTTTCTCTGAGATGCTTAGGCCCTGCCCCGGTTCTATGGCTAGTTTCTTGCAAATCTCTTTCGGGATTACGATTTGGTATTCGGGTGACAAATAGGAAATTGGCATGTGTTTTTGGGTTTGTGATCCATTTGCAATGGGGCAATACGATAGTTTCAAATAAAGTAAGCTTCGAATTCGTCAGGTTCGCTCTCTCGTTTTAGGCCTGTTTCTGGATGGTAGTCGTTTTCTGGATGGATGAGGATCGCAATCGCCCCCTCATAGAGTAGTTCGATTCGTCCTTGTAGGCGCTTCCACTCATCCTCGTACACCTGTACCGTGAATTGTTGGGCCTTGCGATAGTGGTCTCGAGTTGGGATTCGTCCGAACCTTTTCAATTCTCGAATGTCCTTCTCGAAGGACTTTCCCTTGCGACCCCACGGTACGAGAATGGAGTGCGTGTTGGATTCGATTAACTGGAATCGTTCGGCTGCCGTTCGGAACGAATACGTGTGAAGACTCTTCGAGTTAGGGGCGAAACACGGTAAGTCGCCAGAAACTATATGATGACAGTCCCATTTGTCGGTGCTTAGCCCAGCCTGCCAGACGGCATGTTCAAAATAGCGACGAATCGCAGGTAATGAGAGCAATTCGTTTTCATCGAAATTCGGAATGACCTGTCCTCGGGTGACCGCTGCATTTGTTGTTAAATCGGTGAGACATTTAGGGATCGGATGGTCCGTTGGTTGAAAATGGAAGACCAGTCCCTTTGCCGGAGATAGCTCGCCATGTCGATTGCAGCGGCCTGCTGCTTGGGCCAAGGAATCAACCCCGCATTCGGCGCGATACACGACGGGAAAGCTGATATCGACGCCGGCTTCAATGAGCTGGGTTGCGACGAGGACGACGGGCTGAGCTCTTTGACGCAGGCGCTTGACTTGCGCCAACACTAGAACGACATGGCGTGGGCACATCCTGGCAGACAGATGAAATGTTCGGATGTGCTGCTTCAGTTGCTCGTAGAGGGATTGGGCCGCTGTTGTCGTATTGACGATGAGAAGGCAGCCTTGCGCTGCGTGCTCCAAGATCTGGTATACGAGATCTTGGTCTGTGATCTGTCCTAGATCTCGGGGAGTCACGCGATCGAGAACCTGGAATAGATGTTCCTTGTCGTGAATGATTTCATGGACCTTTTCTGGTGGAATGCCGATGTCGAATCCGCTGCGTTTTTCAAGGGCGGGCTGAGTGGCTGTGCATAGCACAGCCGTCGAGTTGAGATCGTGTATGAGACACTGTAGTCCGCGTAGAATTGGGGCTAAGAGCTGATTTGGGAGCGCTTGCGCTTCATCGAAAATAACGACACTGCGTGCCGTGTGGTGAAGCTTTCGGCAGCGGCTTGTTCTGTTGCCAAAAAGTGATTCGAAGAACTGAACGTTCGTTGTGACAATCAGTGGTGCATCCCAGTTCTCGGCAGCCAGTCGACTTGCGGCGGTTTCCTTTGCTGGATCGAATCTGGAGTGATGTTCGAGAACAATTTCGCGACCTATGGTCATCGAGAGACGCTTGAACACATGGCGGAACACATCCGCGTTCTGCTTAATGATGCTCGTGAATGGAATCACATAGATGATCCGGCGCATACTATGGGTTTGTGCATGACGAAGGGCAAAGAGAAGCGAAGAAAGCGTCTTTCCTCCACCGGTTGGAACGGTGAGAGAAAAAAATCCCGGAGCGTTCGTAGCCGCTGATTCGCACTGGCGCCGAACAGAATTGCGGGCAAGATTGACTTCTGATTCCTCAGCCCGAGTGAACCGTTCGCCAAGGTAATCTTCTAGGCTCTCGAGCATTTGGGTGATTGTGTTGTCCGGCCGAGGGCCTCGGAGTCTCGCTCGGTCGATGTTCATAAATGCTTCGGTAGCAATGAAATCAGCATCGACAAGGCAAGAGAAGAAAGAGCGGATCATGAAAGCCATGGCATCATTGCCAGCAGCGGGCCTCCTTAGGGGTGGAATTGGAATCGGAAGATCTAGTGGAACGCCAGCCCGTTCTGCTGCCACTTTCCATCTTGGGATTTCCTTTTCCAGGCGCTGCCCTTCAGAGAAGAGGCTGTCGCCGTCGGTCAGGCCTGCGTGGTGTCCCGCTATTGCATAGGAAAGGAGCGCCCCTGGAACACTTCGAGTCCACGCGTGAGCTGCTCCGGCAGTTGAGTGATCTACTCGGCCTTGCACTTCGCCCGTGTGTGAGTCACTACCTGAACCTGAGAGATAGTCCTGAAACTCCACGGAGAACTTTCCCAGATCATGCCAAAGTCCGGCAAGATAGCCCCATCTTGCGGCCTGTTCGCAATCGTCGTTTTCGACGAACATGTCTCGAGCGAACTTTCCGCTCCAGTAGGCGACTTTGTTCAAATGCCCATGTTGAGGCTCAAGGCGTTCGCAGGCTAGGCAATGTTCACCTTGGCATTCGGATTCCGGGCACTCGCCAAAGGGGGTGAAGAGTGGTTCCCACCGGCTCTTGGGTGTTTGTGAGCCATCTGGATTCGTTCTTGTGTGGGCGAAATAGTCTTGAGGCACACCAAGATTTGGATCCAAAGGCGAAAACCCCTGTTTGTGGTCTAAATGGTGGTGTTGCGAATGCACAATAGATTGGGGCCGTGAGTCGGCTTCATCGTAGTATACGTTGGGATGCCTCCAAATCTTTCAAAGAAAGGAGAAGTTTTCTGATTTTTTTTGGATTAGCCCGAGTGTCGTGTGGAATGGGGGGCGGTATTGGTTGGGATTGGTAGTTGTTATTTAAGGATGGAATGTCTATTTTTGGGTGAATTCTGTTATTGTCATGATCCGGTTTGATAGCTTGCAAAGCAGCATATTCGGTGTCTTGCGTTCGGCATGGCTCTTGATAGTGCCAGTGTGTTGTCTGACTGGCTCGCTCTGGGCACAGGGTGTAGGCGCTTCTCCGTTGACTTCCTTCGCGGCGGTGAAACGGTTATCGGCCAGTGAGGCGGCCAAGGGATTGCCGGTAGAGGTGGAGGCCACGATTCTTTTTGCTCATCCTTCGAACGGCTGGTTCGTTCATTTTCTTTCAGACGGAACGGATGGAATCTACGTCAAATTGAAGGAGTGGCAGGGTGACTTGACTAGTGGTGATCGGGTGCGGCTGACCGGTGTTTCTGGCCCAGGGGACTACGCTCCGATCGTGACTGAGGCGCTCATCGAGCCACTGGGAACCCGGGAGTCGTTGTCGGACGCCGTTGTTCCATCTTCAGATGAGTTGGCGCGGGGTGTTTATGAT
>CAJXVR010000358.1 GCA_913061285.1 uncultured Verrucomicrobiota bacterium
CGAGATGTAGAGAGGTCTCGTGGGCTCGGAGATGTGTATAAGAGACAGGCCAATATCTTGAAAGACGACGGGACCGAACCTGCCCCTGAGCGCGGATCTCAAACGAAGTGGTCGGATTTTCTCGAGCAACATTGGGAGGTGATGGCGGCGACTGACCTGTTGACTGTTGAAGTATGGACGTTGAAAGGAATCGTTCGATATCATGTTCTTTTCTTCATGCGTCTCAAGACGTGTGAAGTGCATATCGCTAGGGTTTCGGCCAGTTGTGATGGACTTTGGATGGAGCAAATCGGCCGAAATCTAACGGACGCGATGGATGGGTTTTTGGTGGGGTTCAAGTATTTGATACATGATCGAGATCCTTTGTTCACTGAAGACTTTCTGAATGAAGCTGGAGTGAACTCGGTTCGCCTTCCCAGACGTTCTCCAAATCTAAATGCATTTTGCGAAAGATTTGTGAGATCAATAAAGCATGAGTGCCTGGATAAAATGATCTTCTTTAGTGCGACATCACTTCGGTTCGCGATAGCAGAATATGTGGAATATTATCATAGTGAACGAAACCATCAGGGACTCGAGAGCCAAACTATTCGCCCCGAGTTCGAGGAGAACAGCGGCACCGGGGAGATCACAAGTCGGCGACGCCTGGGGCGAATGCTCAATTACTACCACCGCCACGCCGCGTGACGAAAAGAAACGTCGAAAAGCTACGATCTGAGTTTTTCTACACGACGCGATGCGATTCCACAATTGATGACGGAAGCACCATATGGATTTTCAGGAGCGACAATTAAGGCCGTAGGTAGCCCACCACGGTTCGGAAGTTATCAGGGTTGTCACCCGGGTTTAAGCTTCCCTGTGTGCTGCCCGTTGCTACGTCCCATATGGCTGGATCAAATGCCTGTGGCGTAGACGAGAATGACACATGAGCGTCGCCCCACAATACGTTTAGGCCGACAGGGCTACGCGCTGTTTTGTGAGGGATTGTCTTAAATGAGTATATGAAATCTGTGTAGAATGTTCGATTGGCCGCAAGCTGAGTGGCTCTTTCAGCGACCAGGCTCCACTGCCGTTGATTCTCGTTCGTGGGGTTGGGAATTGCCGGCCGTTGTGATTGAGGATAGTAGATGTAGCTGGAACGTACCCAGGCCCCTTGAGCGACTGGAAACGGATGCTGATCGCTTTGATAGTCTGCCAATTCATATCCCCGTCCTTCTAGTTCAGCTGAGGCTCCCTTGAGTCCTGGATCATAGTACATCTTTGGCTCTGTTATGTAGCCAAGCGCGTACAAATGACCGTGGTTGAATGGCACTTGAGTGATAGCGGGTTGTCCATTCGCGCCGCCAAATAACCGATAGGACCACCAAGGTTCGCTGCCTCGAACTTTTTCGGGGTTGAACAACGAGGGGAATAATTTGTCCTCGTTGTCATCCGCATAAATAATTGTCGCAATTCCAAACTGTCGGAGGTTGTTCGTGCACGCTGCGCGATGCGCCTTGTTTTTGGCAGCACTCAAAGCCGGAAGCAGCATGCCGGCCAGGATGGCGATAATCGCAATCACTACCAGGAGTTCGATCAGTGTGAATCCACGGGTGTTTCGGAGGAATTGATGTTCCGATTTTTGAGTGCAATGGCGCATGATGACTTGAGAGGCTGCTTTTTCTATGGGGAATTATCTGTCGTATCGTCGATGAACTTCGATCGGGCGAGGGTGAACTTTCCTCGCCCGATGATTGTTGTCAATTGGGTTCCTTCGCGCTATCTGGCGTTCAAGCGGAAGAATGCCTGAACTGCTGAAACGGGCAAGATCACCCGATTCTGTCCGTTGCTGACTATAGGTGTTCCAGCTGGAACCCAATCGGGTCCGTTCAGGTCAGAAGTCATCTGTAGATCAAATCCGGATCCGTCTGTAGAGGGCCATGAGATCTCAACCATGTTATCCGCGAATTGGATAGCGAGTGTGGGAGGGGCGGCAGGGGTGCCCAAGACTTCGACTCGAACGTTTGAGAACGTGATACCGTTGTCCTCCGATTCTCCCTGAGAGTTTGTTGAGCCGAACGTGTTGGAGTTGACCCAGATTCCGAGCATCCCGAAGTTGTTCGCGATATCGCTCTCATCGGTTTCCGTGTGGGAGTCCAAGATGGTCCCGCCTTGGCTCAGTGAACCTGAAATGTCGGCAGTATCATCACCCGTGCGTGTGATTGAGAGGGTGACCGCGTATTCCGTGTTGGCTTCGAAGGCGTAACCTGCATCCGAGCTTGATCCTAAGCCGCTCCATTCGCTGGTGGTGCCTAAGAACCGGCCGACCTCATTCGGGCTATCGTGCTTTCGGATGTTCGTGTCTGCTTCCTCTCCGGTGTTGACGTCGAAGTCGACGAGATAACCTGGCAGGTTGGTATAGAGTGGATTGACGCCTTGCGAGGATGACGAGAGATCTGCGGCGAGCGCGGGGTCGTTGAGGTCCATGAGGGCGAATTTGAACGCGCTACCTCGGTCGGTGCCGACTGTTTCCGGTGTGGTGAAGGTCAGGCTTGCTTGGAGGGTATCGCCAATTATCAGTGTGCGTGGATTGAAGGTGCTATGGATCCCTCGGCCCGAGGTTCCCGTGACCAATCCAAGCTGTCCACCGTAGACTTCGACAGAGTTGCCGCTCGTCGAATTGGAGGACCACCATTCTGCTTCGAGGCCCCCGGTTGCAACTCGGAGTCCATCGGTGAAGGAATCGTCAACGATGAGCGGAGAAGCGCCTGGATCGTCTGTCATCTCACCAGTCCGCTCGAACTTGACGCTCGTCAGTGTGATGCCGTTATCCTCCGTTTCGCCGCGAGCATTGGTTGAGCCGAAGGTGTTTGAGTTTGCCCAGATTCCAAGGACTCCAAAGTTGTTTGCAATGTCTTCAAAATCGGTCTCTGTGTGGGAATCTAGCACCCTCTCACCCTCGCTGAGTGATGCGGAGATACGCAGATTGTCCTCGTCTGTGCGTGTCAGTGAAAGGATCGCGACGTAGTCGGTGTCAGGAGTGAACGAGTAGCCAGCGTCCTCGCTAGAGCCGATCGTGCTCCATTCGCTCGTTGTTCCCAAGAATCGTCCAACATCATTTGGGTCATTATGTTTCCTGATCGTAATATCCGCTTCCTCTCCTGTATTGACATCAAAGTCTACGAGATAGCCAGGTAGGTCTGTATAGAGCGGATTGACGCTTTGTGATGAAGACGAAAGGTCCGCGGCTAGACCGGCGCTGTTGAAGTCCATGAGAGCGATCTTGAACGCGCTGCCTCGGTCCGTGCCGACTGTCGCTGGTGTGGTGAAAGCGAGGGTTGTGGTAAGAGTCTCCCCAATTTCCAGAACGTAAGGGGAGATCGTACCGTGGATGCCGCGACCCGACGTGCCCGAGATCAATCCCAATTGTCCTGGGTAGGCTTCTACCGAGTTGCCGCTGGTCGAATTGGAAGACCACCAATCTGCTTGTTCGGGCCCCGTGCTGGCTCGGTCTCCATCAGCGAACGTATCTTCGGCGGACGCCAGCGCCGGTTCAGAAGGAGGCGCGGGTTCTACAGGATTACTTGGTTCACCCGGTTCACTAGGTTCATTGGGTGCGTTGGTTCCGAGTTGGAGAGGATCGCCTCGCTCCACCTTGATGTTTGAAAATGTGATTCCATTGTCTTCGCCCTCGGCGGGGACAGTGTGGGCGCCGAAGGTGTTGGAATTGACCCAAACTCCAAGCATTCCGAAATTATTGGCGATCCCGCTCGAATCGCTCTCCGAATGACCGTCCAGCTGTGTGTCTCCTTGTTTCAAAACAGCTGAGATGCTCAATGTGTCCTGCCCGGTTCTGTGAACGGAGATGGAAACGGTATATTCGGTTTCAGGTGCAAACGAGTATCCACCTTCTGTGCTGCCTCCGATGCGAGTCCATTCGCTGGTCGTCCCCAGGAAGCGACCGCTATCGTTGGGGACGTCGTGTTTACGAATGGTCGTATTGGCGTCGGTGCCGTTGTTGACGTCAAAATCCACCATGTACCCCGGGAGTTCCTGGTAAAGGGGGTTCACTGAGCTGGAGTTTGATAGTTGGTCTGCTTCGAGATCGAAATCGTTCAGATCCATGAGAGCAAATTTGAAGGCCGTTCCTCGATCGCTACCCACGGTAGCCGGCGTAGTGAATGTGAGGGTTGCGGTGAGCGCTTCTCCTACGTCGAGCGTTTGCGGTTCGAAGGTGCCGTGGATGCCTCGGCCAGAAGTTCCGGAAACCAATCCCAGTTGACCTTCGTAAATCTCCAGTGAGTTGGCGCTGGTTGAATTGGAAGACCACCAGTACGCTTCCATCGGGCCCCAACTCTCGCGATCGGCATCTTCGAAGCTATCGTCAATGATGACCTGGCCGATCGCACGGCTGTGGAGTCCGACTCCGATCGCAGTGGCTGCGACTAATCCTAAGCGGAGTATGTTCGATTGAATTAAGGGCTTAGACATGATTCGTGGTGCTCGCGAATGTTCGAAGACTGAAACAGCTATTGTCAGTTTGAACAGGAGCCTTTCTGGTTGCGGTTTTCTAGTGTCAGGTTGAGACGGGGGAGTGTTCTTGTGCCTTGATGACGTCCGAAATCTTCGTAGTGTTCTTGATCTGTATGAGTGTGGGGCATTTCGCGATAAACGTTCTATTGGATCTGCTTTGAACGGTCGTGGATGGATTTGCGTTCTTTACGGTATTTTCCGGGAGGTTGTCCGACCTGTTTGCGGAAAAAGACAGTCATGTGTTCGTTATGAGAAAAACCGGTGAGTCCGGAGATTCCCTTGAGCGGAAGGTCCGTTTCTTCAAGGAGTCGCTTGAGTTCCTTCAGGCGAATCTCAGTAATCAATTCTGATGGGGAGCGGCCGAAGTGGCCGCGGATCCGTCGTTCCAGTGAACGTCTTGAAAGCGGGAGATTATCGATAATTCTGTTCACCGGAGTCCCGTCGCACGCGTGCTCGCGAAGGTGCCGATAAGCCGTGGCCGTTAAGCGATCCTCAATGGCAACAACATCGGTAGATCCGCGAACGATCACTTCTTTTGGCGGGATGAGAGTCAAGTCTCCAGGCGCGGATCCTCCATCCATCATTCGGTCCAACATCGCGGCTGCATCGTACCCGATGCGCTGAGTGTCTGGTTGAATGCTGGTAATGCTAGGGCGGCTGAGAGAACAGATTACTTCGTCATTGTCGACCCCTATGACGGCGATGTCGTCCGGAACAGCGATTCCGATATCTTCGCAACATTGGAGAATCTGCCGGGCTCGAATGTCATTGCTAGCTAATAGTCCGACTGGTTTTTCAAGCTGCTGGAGCCATTGGGTGAGTCCTGAATCGTCTAGCATTCCTGCGAGTTCTGCCTCCATTGTGGTGGAACTCTTGGGAACGATAGATTCGTAGACGGCTGCGTGTATGGCATCCTTGCGGAGGTGTTCGCGAAACAGTTGGAGACGTCGGACTGAGTAGTGAACGTGAGCGAAGCCACAGAATGCGAATCGACGTATGCCTAGGTCCCTCAGGTGATTGATCGCTAGCTGTACGACTCTGTCGTCATCGACATTGATACGTGGAACCCCGTTGATCTGGGTCGTGCATCTTACATCAACGGTTGGAATTCCTAACTCGCGAATCGCTTTGACCATTTTTTTGGTCTCGATTCGAGCAAGGATTCCGTCGCCCTGCCAATCCGAGAGCCAGGTGGGTGGCTCAGCGTCGATGGACATCTCCTGATGGCGGAGAGACCAATTCCGGTGCGTCCGCACGTATGCGGCGATGCCTTCTAAAACACCGCGCCCGTAGGAACGGGATGATTCAATTAGTAATGCCACCTTTTTCATCTCGAGGAATGGCTTTCAGCCGGATATGGCGGAGCTTGCCCTGGTGGCGTGGCTTCGAGTTAGATCAGCCGACTTGTGGGTTCGGGTGCAAAATAGGCCGAATCCAAACGCAAGAACCCAGGTAGACACGGAAGTATGAATGATACATTGATGCCGTAGATTCATGGATGGCTTCACCTAATTGGATTTGACGCGAATTTTCAATTGAAAGTTGTTAAAAAATTAATGGATGGCCACGTAAGATAATATTAAGGGTGTTTGATTGGATTAGGGTTTGGCGCAAATATTCAATACACGGGCGCAAATCATTATGAGAGATCTATTGCGTGATTCTTGATTCTCGGTTTTGCTCTCGGACTTCAGCCGCAGACATTCAAACTTCCTTTTTACGTTAAAAGTGTTCCCGCACTGGGAAATGAAACTCTTTAGAGCAGGGAAGTTTGGTTCCTGAGTGGTTGATGATCAATCGGTTCACTTTTCCAAGTCCCCCTCTCGGGAGACTTGCCTTGGTGATTGGTTTTTGGTGTTGGGTAAACTAGGTCGTTTTGAAGATACAGCCAGATTTGGGGTTCAGGGGCGAAGAAGGGAATGAGATTCGCTCTGGGGCTGCTGATGAACTTACTCGCTCAATTGAACGGCGAAACGGTTTTGTATTGGGGCCTCTAGCGGAGGGGGCTTGGCAGCAGAGCTGGGTGTGAATCTGGTCTTGGAGATGTTCTTCGAAGGAATCAGTGTTTGAGTTGGGGTGTTGGCAACGAAGTGAATCGCAGATATTGATGGACAATATGCTCAGTTCATTCGACTACGGGGTCGTCGCTTTCTACTTCTTGTTCATGGTTGGTATTGGGGTTTTCTTCCGCAGCTACATCACGAACACGTCTGATTACTTCCGGGGCGGTGGTCAGATGGTTTGGTGGATGACGGGTTGCAGTGCCTTTATGGTCCAGTTTAGCGCCTGGACCTTTACCGGAGCGGCGAGCAAAGCCTACCAAGATGGATTGTTGATATTTGTGATCTTTTTTGGGAACGCGTTTGGGTTCCTCATGAATTACTTTTATTTTGCCGGGAAGTTTCGGCAGTTTCGCGTGATCACTGCCGTCGACGCGATGCGACAGCGGTTTGGGAGGGCTTCTGAGCAGGTGTTTGCCTGGCTACAATTGCCGATTGGCACCCTTTACGCAGGGATTTGGCTCAATGGTTTGGGGGTGTTTTTCTCGGCGGTCTTTGGATTCGACATCGAGACCACAATCCTAGTCACCGGATTGGTTGTGCTGATCCTCTCGGTGACGGGCGGGAGCTGGGCTGTCGTGGCTTCGGATTTCATGCAAGTGTTGGTGCTGATGCCGATCTCGCTGGTTGCTGCGTTCTTTGCCTTGCGGGAAGTTGGCGGGCCTGGGGCTTTGGTGGAGCGTTTCCCTGCTGATCGCCTATTGGGTGGTGATAGCAATTACCCGGTAATAATTTGGGTTTGGGTGATTGTGATTCTTCTCAAACAATTTGCCTCAACCAATAATCTGATGGATGCTTCACGGTATCTGTGCGCCAAAGACACCTGGCATGCCCGACGAGCAGCGTTATTGGCTTCGGCGCTCTTCACTATCGGTCCAGTGGTCTGGTTTATCCCCCCAATGGCATCGGCCATATTGTATCCCGATCTTGATGCGATGTTTCCGCAGCTCAAGAACGGTTCCGAAGCAGCTTACGTAGCCCTATGCATCAATACCTTGCCCGTTGGTATGCTGGGTCTGCTACTCTCGGGAATTTTTGCCGCCACGATGTCATCGATGGATAGCGGCCTCAATCGGAATGCCGGCATCTTCGTAAGGAATTTTTACTTGCCCATTCTTCGGCCCAAAGCCGGGGAGCGGGAGCTCTTGTTTACGGGGAAGATTGTGACGCTCGTTCTGGGAGGCGCCATTATTTTCGCGGGGATCCAGTTTAGCAATATGAAGGAACTGGCCCTCTTCGATCTCATGATGCAATTTGGTGCGCTGGTCGCGATCCCAATGCAGGTTCCGTTGATTTGGGGACTCATTGTTAGGCGAGTTCCTGATTGGGCGAGCTGGGGGTCGATCTTGGTGGGGCTGGTCACTTCGTTTCTGGTGAAGACTTATTTGAATGCCGAATGGGTGAATGGATTTTTGGATCTGGGAACAGATTTCTCGGCGCGGGAAGCCAAGGATATTACCC
>CAJXVR010000359.1 GCA_913061285.1 uncultured Verrucomicrobiota bacterium
CTTTTACTTCGAACACTGCGTCCTGCCATTTGGGAGGGCCGAAGGATGGTTTGGCATCTCGCGAGAAGCCGTAGTCTTCGCGCGGAACGCCAAAGAAGTTCTTGTCCATACGTCCATTCCCATTGGCGTCGTGATAAAGTGCGATGGCGTAGCGGCCTGGCGCTAAAGTTTTAACAGACCATCTTGAAAGCCCGTCTTTTATGGGAAGACTGGCGTTTTGAATCGCCTTTTTCGTGAAATCCTTCTTTGAGTTAAAAAGGGCGATGACAAGCTTTCCCTCTTCTGATCGGAATCCTTTGATTTGGATCGTCAGTCGAGCCTCTTCTGCCCTTGTCTCGCCGGCCCCAACGAGGGCGGGCAGGAAGATCCCAGATAGGAACGCAACGAAGATTCCGTATGCCGTTATTGTGTTCATGCCATTCGATTTGCGGCGATGGCCGCGCGAAGGATGCTGCCATCCAGGAGGGCGATGTCCAGCCTCAGATTGAGGGCGGAGGAGATGTCGCCGCTTCGAGATTCCGGCTGAAGGACGGCCCGGAATGGTTGTCGATTACTCGATGATGGTCCAGGGGCCATCTGGTGAGCTAGATGCCTCAAGCTCACCACTGAATTCAAGGAGCAGTATCGTCGAGTCGTTAGCGAGAATAGAAAGATCATCCGCTCGGAAGTAACGCTGTGTTTCCATGGTGGAGATTTGAATCGCCCGCACGATCGTTGTCGTATCCGAAATGTCCTCTTCGCAATTATCAGGGATTCCATTGGTGTTGAGATCTTGAAGAATTCCCAGTTCAATCTCATCACGATCAAGCACTCCATTACCGTCACAATCCGGGGAACCAACTGTTTCGCATTCGTCAGGAATGAGATTGCGATTGAAGTCCGTTGAATCACCGAACAACAGGTCACAGGTGTCGGGAACACCATTCTCATTGCAATCGTTAGCCAGTCCTGCGGCAATCGCAACGAAGTCGTCAATCCCGTCCGCATCACAATCGGCTCCAGTTGGAAAGGCGATTGGAATGTCGCGAACGATGGTGCGATCGCCCACGGAGTGCAGCGCCACAAGGCTGGCCATATTCTCGGCGATGGGGCGAATCTGAAGATCGTGATAGCTCCCTTCTTCGTTGAGTGTTAACGGCCGAGGATCGATCAGTTTGGTTCCGTCGGGTGTCGTCCAGGTTGACCAGATATCGGTGCGGTCAGCGCCTTGGTCATAGGCCAGAAGCAGGACATCTTGCTCGTCGACCTGAAGCGGTTGAAGTTCGAGCGAAGAGGCGTTGGAACCACTGACGATCCCCGTTGTGTGGGTCCACTCGCCACTGGATGCTCCACGACGAGAGACGTTCAGGTCGCCGTCTATGCTTTTCCAGAAAAGGAGCAAATCGCCAGCCTTGTCAAAAACGACGTCTAAGGGGAAATCGGCGTCCTGGACGATTAAACTCGGTTCGCCCCATGCGCCTTGTTCCCAAACCAGCTCATGGATTCCGTTAGCGATGGTCGTGCTGGCCATTAGGCACGCAGTGCTTCCTTGGCCCGAGAGGGAATACTCTAAGATGGCTTGGGGCTCGAGGAGCATTTCTGGTGTCGTCCATTGATCGTTGACCAGCGAGCTTGTCCAAAGGGACTTATTGGTGGCGAGTGGGCCGTCTGGAGTGCTGAGGTAGGTGAGGTGAAGGGCATCGTCCGTTCCGGCTATCCGAAGATCAAAGGCCGTTTCGTTCGTGATGGCGATTGTTTCCGGAGCGCTCCATTCCGTTCCCTCAGTGTCAGAGATAGCGTATTTGATCAGCGTTGAAGGATAGGGGTCCATGAGGTCGGTGCCCAGGATTTCGCTCCATGCAATGACGTAGCGCCCATCTAGCAACTGCTCGCCTGCCACAGAAACGACTCCCGCGGCGCGGCCGACTTCGACCGGCTCACTCCAATTGCCGTTTCTTGACAGACTCGCTAGTACGGTCATTTCACCGGTGTTTGGGTCGGTGCCCGTATAGACAGTTAGCGGGTTGTTGCCACTGTTTACATTGATCGAACCAGCGGCGTAGAAGTTGTCGATTAACACATTTCTGCCGCCGACGAAAGTGGACGCAAGGACTGTGAATGGGCTAATGATTACCGTTGATGTGTTCATTGGGGTGAGTTCAAAACGGGGGACGGATCCTCGTTCAACAGAGAACGTGAGGAAATCATATTGCCAGTTTTTGCTGAGGCTCGTGACGTACAGATTGAGGCGAGCATTGAGTAAAAAGCTGATGGCTCCTTCATACTTTGTGATGAGATTCTTCTTCATGAGCGGGTCTACCGAGACAAAGACGCCGTCATTGTCGGAGGAGCCTTTGGGGGCTCCTACCTGGATTTTTCCGCTGCCTGAAATTGCCCCTCCGGCAACGGAAAGTTTTAAGCCGGCGGCAGCACGTAAGATGATCTTAAATTCGAGGCCTTGGTCGATGCTGACGCCATCATTCTCAGCAGGTTGTGCTGTTTTTGCCGCAGCGCTCATTCCCATGAGATTGTAGGCGGGGGTGTCTTGCCCCCGAGGGCGTTCTTGGGTGCTGCCTGTCGGTTTCTCTGAGGGGAACTCCCCAGTGACTTCGTATGTCACTTTGACCCCTGCTGTGCCGTCAAAGACGGCATCAAGACGGATAGCTTCCAAATTGAATTTGTCTCGTACCGTCTTGTTGAGTTTGTCGACAATGGCCCCATAGGGAATAAAGCGGATAACGGGTGTGATCTCGATTTCAACGCCGGCGTCCGCTTTCGCTTGTGCTTCCAGTATTCCGGAATAGGCCTGGATGCGATTGTTTCCAAAGTTGTCCGCTCCGAAAGTTTCGCAGGCTCCGAATTTTACGGAGAGATCGGTTTCAGGCCCCTTGAATTTCACGTCGACGCCGAGAAGATCGGAGGCTTTCTTTGCCAATGAGGGCGTCGCGTCTTTTTTTGTGTCTGCCTCAATGTCCTTTTTCTCTTTCTCATCCTTTTCGACGGGCAGAACGATGGCGACACAGGCTTTATTGTCAGAACCCGCCACCTCAAACTCCGCTTCAACGCCGGTGATGTTGTATCCTGTCTTCTTTGAGACCAGGCCGAGAGGGCCCGTCGGAGGAGAATCTTCACCAAGCGGGAGCTCGACACCGAGCACGTATTTGTAGGTGAGGTAAAGATCTTTTGAGAGTAGATCATCCGTTGGGATAAAGACCGTTCGATCTGGATTGTCGGCGCTACTATCGATTGGAACGAGCCCTATTCTTGCCTCTACTTTGCCGCCGCGGCCTAGCTTGAGAAATCGATTGCCAAAGTTCTTGTTTACTTTTTCCTGACGCTGCTCCAACTCATCAGGCATGACATTGTCTGGATCGCCAAGGCTAGCGAGATTCGAAACCGTACCCACAACTTCCAAGAGGCTAGCTGCCCAACGAGGGAGGGTCATTCCTTGAAGCGGTTTGGCGGCTTCGCCACCTGCATCGGGAACTTTGTAGTCTTTTATTAGGACCCCGCCGCTCTTGGTAATGACCACAGCGCGTGGTTTGAAGACGCCGCTTGGCAATTCCCAGAGTGGAATCTTACCTTCGAATTCGCCGTCGCTGTTGATGCTTTGACGCATCGCGATTTTGTGAACCACGTAGTAAGGTTTACCGTCCTTTTGAGCGCTCGACATCTCGGAAAGCCATTTGCGGACGGTGACATAGTTGACGGGGCTGGGTAGCGGGAGGTTCTCTTTGGTCGTTTGATTGGGATTGTTAATATAGGGAGTCTCAAAGGAGCGTCGGTCTACAATCCAAACCTCTTCGATTTCGTCCTGGACGGTGAACATTTCATCGTTCTTCTTGTTGTTGTTAGAATCGTAAAATCCGGTGAGTTTCACTTCGTGAGAGGGGGCGGTGGACTTAACTTTCCAAGTTGTCGTCAGCTTTCCACGGGCAGCTTCTGGGTTGAGACTAGCCGTGGCTGTCCCTGGAATGTTGCTATCTCCACTCTTGGTGACTCCCGGAATGAAGAGCCCAAATCGATTCATGGTAAAAGTAGGATCGGAAGGCGCAGGAACCGGGACGAGTTCGAAATCTTGCTCCGTGAGATCGGGATTGTCTTGGCTCCCCGGCTCTCGGAGGTGGCGCTGAGGAATAAACCCGCGGCGATTGATGTCCACATAGATTGGCTGCGGATCGAAGTTGCCGACGGAGTATTTTCCGTCCTTATCGGTCACGGTTCGATTTAGTGGTGCTCCGTAGCGACTGCGAATCACGACGGCTGCTCCCTCGAGCCCAACCTTGGAGTTGCCGGCTCCGGGGATTTTGACTTGGCCACTGATGACCATTGCTCGCTTCATGAAGACGGTCACTTTGACAAGTCTTTCCTCGGGATTGATCAATTCGACGGTCGGTGAGGGGAAGAAGCTGTAGGTCCATTGCATGCCTGAATGACTGGCTCCGCTCGGGAATACGTTGCCTTCATGCTGAACGATGCCGCCGGCCATCTTTGGCGAGCCGTTCTGAAACTCAACCGTGACATCGCTGATCTCGAGGGAGGAATCTCCCGCGCTAACGGCGTGAAGGTCCATTTGATAGGTGGAATATCCCCCCGTAATTGTCGTTGTTCCACCGCTAGTATTGACAGGGCTGCTAGTGAGTTTGGTGTTGTCTAAAGGACCATTGATGACGGCCCCGTCAAAGGTTTGTTCACCGTTGCCCGAGTCCTGATACCAACCGTCGTCGATCTGTGAATAGATGGTATAGGGCCCAGGAGGCAAGGATCCGACTCGGTCAAACTTGAAAAGGGTGTTCCCAAAGGGGGCGGTTCGAAAGTAGCTTGGAGATCGATCTCCTATTCGGTTGTATTCCAGTTCGCCTGCATCGAATCGATAAGTGACAATTCGAATCTCGCCCTTGTGCTTCCAAGTCGCTTCAATGTTGAACTGAAAATTACAGTGTACAATACCTGGGAAGAAGTAGGTGGGTGTGGATGGTGCCACACTGGGAATCTCTCCTGGTGGATCCCAGGGAGCCACGGTGAAATTGATGGTTTCTGATGTGTAATCCGGATGGTCGACCATTATTGAATAGTCGCCGGGTTGTAGGTCTTTGAAGAGAAAACGGTTGTTCCCATTGATGGGAACACTTTGACTGCTGGGACCAGTCAATCGGACCATGCCACCCGTTTGTTCGAAATGGTTGTAGGGTTGAATTTCAGGGTTGCCTCCATCGACATCCATTCGAACGACGACACCGCCAAAGGGGCTGCCTTGAATGCTAATGAGACCACTGACGTGGATGTAGTGTTTATGGAGCACAAAATCCAACTGATACTCGTTATCCGAGTTGAATGCCAAACCGCCTCCGTGATGGCCAAACTCAAACGTGTCGTGGGGCCAAACATCAGGGTAGGGCCATTCACGGGGGCGGGGGCCTTCGCGCGCCGTTAGATTGCCGAATTCTATATTATGCCCCGTGTAGCCTTCTAGATTCGGCATTTTCACTCCGTAGATGCCAGGGACGACCAAAGCAGTGTAGTTTCCGGCTTCATCTGAACTGACACTGAGAACTTTGTAATCGTCGTCGAGGAGGTCGACCACGTCGTGTTCGATGAATCGGATGTCATCATGGGGCATTTGGCGAAAAACGCGATTGGGTTCTGAAAAGCAGATTTCCTCATCCAATCGACCGACTTCGTCGGTTGCATAGAGTCGTCCACGGATAGTGGCGGGAACGGGATCGAGTTTGATCTCAATCGTTTCCGTGGCTCCAGGAGCGACCTGGGCGTAGGTTTCCACTGGGAAAAAGGAGATGTTGAATTGTGTCGGATTGCGAAGGCGACCTGATTCTCCTGGGAGCCCGGTAATGGACGCGCTGTGGGCCACGTGAATCCAGTAGCGTCCAGGAAGGAGGTTCTCAAATAGGGCGCTCACGGTCTCGCCATCCTCGCTGAGCGTGGCTTCCATCTCGCGGTCTATTCCTTCCGAGCAGGAATTTAAGACGCCTTTCAGCACAATTCGAGCGCCATCGACGGCTTCAGTGGAGTCGTAAGGGGAATCGAGAATGACTTTCACCTTTGTCGGTTGCAACTGGAGGGTGGCGTTAATATTGGCGAAGCTGCCGTTGGCATCTTGGGTGATGTCAAAATCGACGGCGTCATAGCCCAACTTCGCCGCGGAGAATTTGTAGTTAATCGGGATTAGGTCGTTGAAGAGGTACTCGCCTTGCGCGTTCGAAAGTCGGGACACTTGAGGAAGGACGACCTGCTGAAAGGGGAAGTCATAACCCGTGAGTTGAAGGGCCGCGTCCACAATCGGCTGGTTGTCTTCCTCTTTAATGGGGTCGTAACCCATGAACTTGGTTTGGAACTGAAATCGTTTTGGTTTCATGAACACGGCAGCGACGTGATCCCGAATCAGGCGAACCGATTCGCCGACCACGGGGCCGATCTCTGCCTTTGGTGTGTAGGTGATATCTTCCCATCCAGCGCGTTTGATTTGAAAGCGATAGAAACCGTCTTCGAGCATGCTTAGATTGGCGGCTCCAAACTGATCTGTCTGAGTTCGAAACACGCGATCCGGTGCCCCGCTAATCGTGCCGTCAGGAAGCCAATACTCCGCTGTCACTTCCGCGTTAGGGAGAACGACTTGAGTCGCTAGTCCGTAAACTTGAAAGTCGACATCGAAGACAGACTTTGCGTTTGCCTGAAAGAGCGAAATCATCTTGCTAGTTTTGGAATCTGTCGTGAGGTTCAGATTCTCCTTGTGCTCGATATAGGCTGGGTGCTTCGCCTTGATCTCGTATGAACCGATCGGTACTTCACCAAAGTTGTAGAAACCAAACGGGCCGGTGAAGACTTCGAATTCAGGTTCCCCGTCGGGAGGGATCGAGTCGAGCGTGACGACCGCATTTTCAACGGGAAGACGGGTGCTTCCGTTGACCACCTGGCCCTCATACCGTCCTAGGGTCTGTGCGATAAGTGGCGCGGAGAAAACATGAAAGAAGGCAAGTAGAGCTAAGATCGTGGACGCTTGTTTAGAGGGCGTCCGGACAGAAATGGTCATAGCTGATTTGAATAAGGGGACATTTATCACTCCATCGTTCCTTCGGATCGAGGTTATATCCTGTTCACGGTTTCCAAGCAATTTCATTAATCGGCCAAATCCGTGACTAAAGCGACAGGTGTCCGGATTAGGGGGGGGTTAGCGAACTTCCAAGGCTGACTGCATACCCTGTGCGGCTGCCTCAATCATAGACGTTCCGTAGAGCCAGCCGCCGGCGCTCGAGTCCGTAGGGCGAAGTCCCGTGGCTTGAATCTGGCCTTCTCGCCTCCAGTCATCAACGAGGCTGATTACCCGCACGATGCTTCGACTCCGTCCATCTCTTCCTGGGCGCTTCGGAATGAGGATGGTGTCTTGGTTTTCGGTGAAACGGGCAGGGAAGTGCGCGTTGATGCTGGGGAAGTCTTCATCGATCAGCTCGCTATCCAGCAATTGGAAAGGGAAACCGTCCAAGTGAAAGTTTCGATCTTGCGCAGTGAGATTGTGAATCTCCCAGATAATTTGCTCTCCTACCGGTGCTATTGGGGTATTCGCTGGCGTCAGCGAGGAAAACGGAATGGCATCTGGGGGAGCACCGCTGGCTGCCATGTTGAGATTGCCAGCCTTGGTTGGAGCAGAATGGGAATAGATCACATGGATCGTTCTTGCTTGGTTAGGGATGATGCGCTGGACCGGGAGCAGCCCGTTGGGAGGGCGATAGTTGACCCCGCCCTCGTGTTGTCGGACGAGAGCCTGTCGACTCAATCTGAAGAAGGCCTGTGGATTGGAAAGATCGCCCATTGAAACCGTGTTCTGGTGACCGAGTGGCTTCACTTGTCCAGTGAAGGGTTTCCATGTTTCGGCAAGGGTGTCGGTCCATTCCAATCGAAAGCCCGAAGGAAAGCGCGGCCAACTGATGTGCGTTCCGATTTCCAAACGTAAGGGGATGGAATCGCTCGCCGGAAAGAGTCGGAGCATTGGGACCTGTCTCTTATACACATCTGACGCTG
>CAJXVR010000360.1 GCA_913061285.1 uncultured Verrucomicrobiota bacterium
GTCAAACACGATAAGGAGACACAGGTGCAGGATTACCGACGCTCCGAGGGCGGATGCTAACGAGAATTCAGATTGTCGCTGTAAGCCTGATCGAAGCATGAATCGCCACGGTTCTTGCCGACAAAATTGCCCTACCTAACGCCGCAGCGCAACGGAAACCCTGCGAACAAAAAGAGCCATTCAGCATAAGCAACCCTTCCAATCTTACTCGCCAAGCCCTTCTCTAAAGTCCCCGATTTTAGGGGTCTTCACGGATTGACGTATCAAAATGTCACTTTTTTCCCCAATTCAGGAACGATAACGTCAACGCCGGGACGCTCTTCGCGAAGTAGCTCAGCAAAACTCAATGACTGTTCCTCTTCACCGTGAATCACACAGATCTTTTTGATATCTCCCCCCAAGGCCTTGAAGTATGCCAACAGCTCATCGCGATCCGCATGCCCCGAAAAGGAATCAATAGACTTCACTTGAGCACGTACCTTGTAGGGATCCCCAAAAATTCGAACCGACTCGTCTCCCGCAACGATACGGGAACCGAGCGTGTTCATGGCACAATAGCCCACGAAAAGAACGAGATTATTGGCATTTCCAATATGATTCGCCAGATGATGGCGGATCCGCCCGGCTTCACACATTCCAGAAGAACTAATGATAATCGCCGCCCCCTTCATTTCATTCAATTCCATGGAACGTTTGACCTGCCGAATATAGGTCAGATGCTCCATCCCAAACGGATTGGCCGTCTCTTGCAGGAACTGATAGATGCCTTCGTTAAAGCACTCAGGGTGCAATCGAAAAACTTCTGTGGCATTCACACTCAAGGGACTATCCACAAAGATTGGCACCTCAGGGATTCGGCCTTCTAGGGTCAATTGATGAAGGGTGTAAACAACCAACTGCGTTCGGCCCACCGAGAAGGCAGGAATAATGACTTTACCACCCCGCTCAATGGTTTCGCACACCGCCTCGGCCATCGTTTCATTAGAGTCACCGCGTTTTCCGTGCAAACGCCCACCATAGGTGCTTTCAATCTGAAGAAAGTCCACTCCCTCCACAACCTGTGGATCCCGAAGGATTTCGTCGCCTCCCCGCCCAATATCGCCGCTAAAGAGATAGCGAAAGGATCTACCCTCTTCCGTCACGTCAAGAACCACCTGAGCGGAGCCTAGGATATGACCAGCATCACGAAACGTGACCGTCACGCCCTCCATGACCGGGATTGGCCGATCATAATCGATGGCAACGAATTGACGAATGACTTGTTCGGCATCCCGAAGTCCATACAGCGGCTCCACGGGAGGCAGACCTTTCTTCGCTCGCCGCTTGCTGACAAACTTTGCGTCATACTCTTGAATATGAGCGGAATCGGCCAACATGATACTCGCGAGATCTCGAGTCGCAAAAGTGCTGTAGACGTTCCCAGTAAAGCCGCGCTTTCGCAGATTTGGAAGATTTCCACAGTGATCAATGTGCGCGTGAGAAAGCACCACACAATCCAAAGTGGCCGGATCGAAGGGAAAGTCACGGTTCCGCTCTAGTGATTCGTCGCGGCGTCCTTGGAACAGACCACATTCGAGCAACATGGATCGATTTCCCACTTCCACCAAATACATGGACCCCGTCGTCGTTCGAGTGGCCCCTAGAAATCGGACATTCATGCCCCAAGAATGCCGTAGAACCCTCTCCTGACAAGTCACAGAACACAATAAGTTGCAAAACGACCTCGAACGGAACGAAAAAGCCCCAAAAGCAAGGAGAAAACCGAAAAAAACCCACCTATTGTGGCCCTCCCCCAATTTCACACTCTATATCGTGTTTTCACTTTACCTCCCCCAACATTCCTGCCAGTTTCACCCCGAATGCATCTTAAAAACCTGACGGTCCTAGGGTTTAAGTCATTTGCAGACCGGACTTCCCTTGATTTTGAACCTGGAATCACGGCCATTGTAGGGCCGAATGGTTGCGGGAAATCAAACGTCGCTGATGCCATTCGCTGGGTACTGGGTGAACAGTCTGCCAAAGCTCTCCGTGGGGGAGAAATGGCAGACGTAATCTTCAACGGCACCGACAAGCGAAAGGCAATCGGTATGGCAGAGGTGTCGTTAACGATTACCGACGTTGACGAGGACCAACTCCGGGCAGCCGGGGTCTCGATAGACTACAACGAAGTCACCATCACTCGCCGCGTCTTCCGCGATGGTGGGAGCGAATACTACATCAACAAGACTGCCGCCCGATTGCGGGACATCCAGCAATTGTTCATGGGGACCGGTGTTGGCCGCTCAAGCTACAGCATCATGGCTCAGGGCAACATCACACAGATTCTTTCCAGTAAACCCGAAGATCGACGAATCATCTTCGAAGAGGCGGCAGGAATCACCAAATTTAAATCTCAAAAGCGCGAAGCGCTTCGCAAACTAGACTACACCGAACAAAATCTCCTGCGAGTCGAAGATCTCATCAAAGAGGTCAAGCGCCAGATTGGATCCCTTCAACGGCAAGCCGGTAAAGCCCGCAGATTTCAGCAATTCCAACAAGAATTGCAGTATTTGGAGTCGCAACTAGCACGCCACGAGTTCGATACCTTACAGGCTCAAATCGGCGAACAGAAAGCCAATGCCGATCGACTTCGAGATGAGATGGCTGAGCGCTCTGAAAGCGTCATAAAGACTGAGGAAGAAGTTAGGCAGCTCCGCTCAGCCTTCGCCGAGCTAGAACAGCGAATCAACCAGTCACAACAGGACGGGCTGAACATCAAGAATCAGATCGATCAGAATGAGAATCGAATCCGCTTCAATCAAGAGCGCCTCAATGAGCTCGACTCTCAGAACGCTCGAGCACTGTCTGAAATCGAAGAAGCGGAACAACGCCATCTCGGCACGGAGCAGGAGATAGAAAGCGTTCGAATCCGACTTGAAGAGGCGGAAAACGCCCTTGAAGAACGAAAACAGAGCGTTGATGAAAGCCAGCTGAAAGTCCAGGAAATCGAACGGGCCATCAGCGAATCGCAAGAAGGCCTGCGCCAAGCTCAATCAGCGGCGTTTTCTTCGGCACAGGCGCTCGCCAAAAGCCGAAACGAGATTAACTCCTTGGACCTGCTAAAAAAGGGTAATGACACAAGGCTTGAAAAACTCTCTTCCGAGAAAGTTCAACTGGAAGAAGAACGGGTGCAACTGCACGAAACCTTGGAGCAATTTGCGGCCGGCGTAGAAGCCAAGAAACACGATGCTGACCAGCAACGCCTCACGCTTGAAGAACGCCAAGTTCGCCTAGCAAGCCTCCAAACCGAGCTGATCGAGCTAACCAAGAGACTCGACATCCTGCTCCAAGAACAAGCCGAGAAACGTTCCCGTCTTTCTGTCCTTCAACAACTCGATGCCAAACGCGAGGGCTTTAGCGAAGGCACCCAGGCAGCCCTACAGCAATCAGACCGCGTCCTGGGATCTCTAGCAGATTACATCCAGGTTCCAGACGCTCACATCGTTCCCATTGAAATGGCGCTCGGCCATCACCTTCAGCTCGTTATGACCCAAAACGAGGAGGATGCCACAAAGATTATCGAGCAACTCAAAAATCTTGGGAATGGCAAGGCCAGTATTGCTCCCTTCGATCTTCTCAGTTTGAATCCCGCCTCTCAATCAAGCTCTGGATCACCACCGATTCCTGAAGGTGCGACGCAGGCATCAGCCGTGATCACCAGTAAAGCTGAGGTTGCTCCCCTGGTTCATTCGCTCCTCGACGCCACCTTGATCGTCAGAGACCTCGCCGTGGCAAGCCACCTTTGGAAACAAACCCAGGGACAATTCGACTTTGTTACGACGAGCGGAGATCTGCTTACCAGTCACGGTGTTTTCACAGGAGGGGCAAGCGGTGGCGACCACAAGTCGACATCGATTCTCGGCCGAAAGAATGAAATCCGAGAACTAGAGCAAACGACGCAATCCCTTCACGAATCGGTCGAATCCCTCAGTAGGGAAAAGGGCGCATTAGTGAATGAGCAGAACGTACTTCAGTCTAGCCTTCAGGAAGCACAATCAGATCTCAAAGCAACTGAGGTCGCCATTGCCACTCATGAAGGTGAATATGCCGCCTTGAAAAATTCCAGCACCGTTCTGGATCAGAAAATAGACGCCGTCGTTTTCGAAATCCAATCTCTGGCTTCTCAACAAGAGGAAGGGCAGGCAAAACGGGACGAGCTAGCAGCCCGTGTCAACCAGCTCGAAACTGAAGCCAAGGACGCAGAGATCAGAGTTCAAGAACTCAACGAACAGCTGGAAGAGGTCCGTTCGGATCGCGATATTGCGAATGCCGCACTGACAGAACGGAAAGTCGCTCGAGCGGCAGAACAGGAAGCCCTAAGTTCTCTCACCCGACAACGAGGCCCGCTTGAACAACGACTTGCCGAGCTTAGTCAACTAATCACTCAACGCCGCTCTGAGACAGAATCTGTGCTCACCCGGAAAGCGGAAAGCGAAGGAGAAATCGCCAAAGGACAGCAGGAAGTTGACAGCCTGTCACACCAACGGAATATCAACAGCGAGAAGACCGCTGAACTCCTGCAGCAAAAAAAGGCCCAGGAAGCCGAGATTAGCGAGAGAGACGATCGACTCCGAAAAACCCGTTTCCAACTCGAATCCGATCAAAAGAAGAAAACGGATCTCGACGTCGACCTCGCTCAAAAGGCGCTCAAGGCAGAGAACATCTGCCAGCGTATTGAAGACAAATACCAAACGCCTTTGCAGGAGATTCGAAGCGAAACCGTTCGGCTTACCATCAGCGATGACGGTCAGATCAAAGCAGAATTGCCGGACGAGTCGGAAGACGCCGAAGAAACGGAACACGTCGGTGAAGCCACCGACTGGAACGCCGTGGCGAAGCACGTACGAACACTGCAACAGAAAGTCGACGCCATCGGCCCCGTCAATCTTGTGGCCATTGAAGAATACGAAGAAACAGAACAACGCTTCCAGTTTCTGACCGGGCAACACGACGATCTCGTGAAGGCAAAGGACGAACTGCATGAAGTCCTCAATCGTATCAACACCCAGACGCGGGAAATGTTCGTCGCAACGTTCACTAAGATTCAAGAAAACTTCCGCAACATGTTCCAAGAAATGTTTGGAGGCGGCAGTGCAGATTTGATGCTTGGAGACGAAGGAGACGTTTTGGAAAGCGGTATCGACATCGTCGCTCGACCGCCAGGGAAACGCCTCCAAGGAATCAGTCTTCTCTCTGGTGGAGAGCAGACAATGACAGCGGTAGCGCTCCTCTTTTCAATCTATCAGGTCAAACCTAGCCCGTTCTGCGTCCTCGACGAACTTGATGCGCCTCTTGATGAATCCAACATCAATCGTTTTCTCAAGGTACTTCAGCGGTTTCTAGAATTCTCTCAATTCATTATCATTACTCACAATAAGAGAACCATTAGTACTGCAAACATCCTCTACGGTGTCACCATGCAGGAACGAGGCGTCAGCCGAATCGTGAGCGTGAAATTCCACCGAGACCAGGAAGCCCCGGAAAGTGAGAAAAAGAAAAGCGGCAAGGCTTCAGACTCCGAGAAGGATGCGGCAGAGAAGGAAGCAACGGAGCCAACTGAACCAGCCGAGTCGAAGTAGCAACGAATTGCAACAATTTGACCTCCCTCTGCCTCTGTGCCTATGACGTCTAGAGCATCGAACCCTGCCATTCAAGCGTTCGTCCGCGGACTCAGCGAACATCCCCAGATTGGAGAGGTTCTTATTACCGCCAAAAACAGCGGCGAAGACTGCTTCGAATTAAGGCACATTGACGATCGAGAAGAAAAAGCCACAGCCCTTATCCCGTGCACCACTGAAGACCTGAGAGAAATCGTTGCCACCGATCCTCAGGGCAATTTTAGGCCCCTCAAATCCTCCCCAGACCTGCGGCGGGGATGGATCGCCAAGGCCTCAACAGAGAGTGCGCTCTGGGAATTGCTTAATATTCTTTACCCAGGTGCCATCGGCGATTGGTACGCTCAACAGCACCAAGGATCCCGTCCCACAAGCTATCCAGATTTCGTCGGACGACAATCCGGCATGTACCGTGGTGCCAGCCAACTCAGCCCCCTCGAAACTCGGAGTCTCGTCGCTGGCTGTTGTTCGGAGCGACATTGTTTGAAACAGCGCCTATGGACAACGGAGGGTGAAGCAACCCACGACGCTTCCCAAGACCTTCCTCTTCTTTGTAGAGAACCGTGCCAGCTACTACTCGAGCTCGCTCGAAGAACCAGCAAGATGCTCCAAGAGCCACAAGTCTCCATCGAACTGCCTCGTTCTGAGGCCACAGCGCTGATGACGATACTCAAGGAACAGCTCAAGCGAGGCAAACCTACTGACCGCATTGCAGATTTCTCATCGCCGCTGAACCCGCGGCGAATCGATCATTTAACAAGACGGATCGAACAACAATTCCCTGGACAAACCGAAGAATTGGGAGAATAAGAAACCCTCTAAATGCGTCTCACCCTGTCATGAAACGAACAAATCGACTTTCCAATCTTGTAATTCTCCTCTCGCTAGGACTCTTCCTCTCGGACTCGTCAACGACCTTCGCCGCCGACATTGATGCCGACGCCGATAAAGCATGGCTACAAGTGGTGGAAGCAGCGAAGCCCCGACCCTATCCTACAGAATGGCAATCAAAAGCTCCGGAAAGAGATCAGATTGATAGCTTTCATCAGAAAAATGGCGCACTCGCGGCCGATGGAGCAAAGCTGGCAAACAAGTTCTACACCACCTTCCCTGAGCACCCGAAGTCTGCCTCGGCTAAGGAAAAAGAGTTGGAGTTGCTCAAAGTCGCAGCCCAGCTCGGGAATACCACCGTCTTGGCTCGCCTTGAAGAACTAGAACTCGCAGCCGGAAACGACCCCAGTAAGACCGACAAGGAACGCTTCGAAATTCAATCACAAGCCCTCCAGCGTCGTGCGATCGCCAAACAATCAGAAGGGCGAGAAGCTGTGCTCGCCGAATTTGAAAAAGGCGTCCGGGAACTACAAACCGCCTTTCCAAAAGAAGAAGAAGTGAATCAAATGCTTCTATTCCTGGCACAGCAGTTTGAAGGCGAAAAAGCCCTCGCGCTCGCTAACGAAGTGAAGAATGCCTCTGGTTCAAGCGAGATCATTGCTATGGCCGACGGAATCATCAAGAAGATGTCCCTCCTTGGTTCGAAACCAGATATCAGTTTCACGGCGGTAGACGGAACAGAAGTGTCCCTTAGCAAGATGAAGGGAAAAGTAGTTCTAATTGATTTCTGGGCAACATGGTGCGGCCCATGTGTCGCCGAGCTTCCCAACGTCATCAAGGCATATAACAGCCTGCACCCAGAAGGGTTTGAAATCATCGGAATTAGCTTTGATCAATCGAAGGTAAAGCTAGAACGATTTGTTAAGAAAGAGAAGATGCCTTGGCCCCAGTATTTCGACGGACAAGGATGGGGAAACAAATACGGAAAAGAATACGGCATCACAGGAATTCCAACGATGTGGCTAATCGACAAGAAAGGTGTTCTCAGAGATATGAGCGCCCGAGCAAACCTTGAAGACAAGGTCAAAGACCTCCTCGCCGAAGAGTCCTAGATCGGAGTTAGTCCAATTTTAGCACCCCCACCCCTCGAATGATCATTCGAGGGGTGGTTTTGTTTTCTGCCGCGTCGCATCCCAGAATGCTCGCGACACTGCACAGAGTCCAGCGGGTTCTAACCATCGACAAACCGGAGTCCCTTTGAGCACGAACAATCACCAACACTGGCGCTGTTCTCCTTAGTTTTACATTGATTCTTCTCATCGAAGTCATAAAAAGACTCACGAGGGGACGGCAAAACACCAGCCCCGAGCAGGGCATGAGCAAAATTCAAGAATTCCAAGAGCAACTATCAGAACGGGTGAAAGGGAATTTCCTCCTCCACCTTTTCATCAATGATGTCAAATTCCTGATTGCGGCCGTTGTCCTCACACCGATTATCATCGGCGGAGTCCTACTCATCCCCAAGA
>CAJXVR010000361.1 GCA_913061285.1 uncultured Verrucomicrobiota bacterium
TCTACACTAGATCGCTCGTCGGCAGCGTCAGATGTGTATAAGAGACAGCTTCACGTGTGAAGGCTGAAAGCTCCTGCGCCCAACCTCTCGCTAAGGGAAACCGCTCAATCCCCACCGCTGTGGAATCGCCAACGACCCCAATCCTAAACGGACCTTCAGGGATATCGATCGTAACGAAGCGATAGAACGCCGCATTTCGCCCTGACCGTCCAAGCGATACTCTTGATGGCCAGGCAATCGAGTCGCGAGCGAGCACCCAAGTCACGAGATCACTCGTCTGTTCCAATCGATACCAGGCGTCGGATGTTTCGTCCGGAACAAGAACCGGCCCAATAACTGGGTCCAGCTCGATTCCCCCAGCCCTTGCCTCCCAATCGATCAAAATCGATGCAAGGAAAGCCGCAATGAGAACACTATAAAACCTACCCTTTAGGGCAATTGGCTGAATCCTATTCGTGTTCTTCACCGATCTCTTCCACAGCCGTGTCCTTCTCAAGAGAATGTAACGTCCCGCAGACTTAATCTAGCGCACTCGGTTGAGACGCATGATACGACCGTCCACATTCCAATCTTGCACGTAGAGGTTTCCCTCCCGATCCCAGTAGGAACCGTGAGTTCCGCTAAACACACCCTCGATCCAGTCCTTCTGCTTGACGCCAAAGTTCGCGCGCTGCTTGGGATCCGCATTATGTCCGAGGACCGCCATGATCGTGTTGCTCTTGTCGAGAATCACCAACCGACCGTGAAGATCAGGAACAGAAACATAGTCCCCTTGAACAGCAGCCGAAGTTGGCATGCCAAGTCCAGTGATAATCACACTCATGAAATTCCCTTCTAGATCGTAGTGAAGAAGCCGCCCCTTTGGTTGGTGATTGCGATCACAGATCAACAATCGCGGAGGATCATAACGGGTATCAAGGGTCATTCCGTGGGCAGTATTAAAGTGCTTTAGCCCATTTCCCTTCACCCCAAAGTGCTTTAAGTACTTCCCATCGGTATCGTAGATGAAGATGTGATTACTCGCATAGCCATCCGAGAGATAGATCCGACCATCGGGACCAACGGTGATCGCCGTAGGATTGAATCCGGCCAAGTTCAGTCCTGACTCCTCTGGATAGCCAACCTTAAGGACAATCTTTCCATCACTCGCTCGAAATTTCATGCCCTCACGATCATTATTTCGCGCCGCATAGATATACTCAACTCCGTCCTCCTCACGGATTTCCACGTCATGCATGTTGCTATAGCGCTCCCCAATGAACGAGCGAATCACCTCACCATCCGGTGAAAACACAACAACCCCCTTATTGGCGCTGACGTAAATACTCCCCTCTTGGTCAATGACGACCCCGCCGTGAGTCGATCCTAAGACGGATCTACCATCTTGGCCCAATCCCCATCCAGGGACCGTTTCGAAAGTCATGATCCCTGCTCCCATTCTTACGGACGCGGGGGCTCCTGCTTGAAGCGACTTTGAGGCGAATACAGCGAGAAAAACACTCGCTACACCGATGAATCGACGGTTGATACAATACATAGCCATTCCTCTGTTGTGCGCCAGGTGATTGAGAATGTCAGGAAAAAAAAGAAGGAGACCGAAACAATCCCAATCCTAGGACCTTCCCGCCTTGGGTTCTTCACTCATGATTGCCAAGGTGTTGCCTTCGCTATCATGAAAGAAAGCCATCCACAGATCATGATCCGGCATCGGTGCTACCATGTTGGGTTCTGATACGAATGAGACTCCTATCGCAGTCAAACGTTCGTAGACAGACTGAATGCCTTGCACTCGAAAATAGACAATCGAACTTGGGTGATCGAATTCCTTCTTTTCGGCAAGCCCCAACATCAAGCGGACGCCTCCGCTATCAAAGAAGCACATCGTCCCAGCATCAAAAAGAAATGTTACCCCGAGTTTATCGCGATAGAATTTCGTGGCTCGGGGCAAATCCTTCACGTTGATGGCAATTTGCCCAATGGATGCTTCTGCTAAGATTGGTTCGCGGCTCATATTTCTGGTTCGTTCAATGAATCGGTTGCCGGGAAATCTAGCCTAGTTCTGCCCGCTATACCGATCCGAAATCACCTTTTTCGATAGTCCCGAGGACTCATCCCAAAGTATCGACGAAATAATTGTGAGAACGACGTCACACTCTTGAATCCGCAGTCGCCAGCAACGCGAGCGACGCTAAGTTTGGAAGAAATCAGTTTCCTCGCGGCCGCATTCATACGGAGAGATTGCTGGAAGCGTCCTGGAGTCGTCCGATAGACAGCACGAAAGGATCTGAGAAGATGATTGGGCGACAGCGAAGAAGCCCGGGCGATTTCTTCCAACCGGAGCGGTTTTTCCCAATGAGAAATAATGACATCCCGTGCATTTCCGACTCGGCGATAGACTTCCTCTCTCGTTGAGGACTTCAATGCCTTGATGCGGCACTCCGCTCGAGCCCGCGCCAACGAACGCTCAACAAGTTTTACTGCTAGGAGACGAAACCTCTCCTCTCTAAGCATTGGACTCGAATCTTGCCCATCGAGTTCTTGCGATTCGAAGGCCCTGAGCCGGAGGAGCAATTCATCATCAAGCAAATATAGCCGAGGGACAAACATCGCAGACGAATGCCCGTCCGGCGAATCGAGCTTCGAAGTTTCGGCAGTGGTGAGATCACAAAAAATATCCTGGACCAACTGTGTCGAAAAAAAGAGACAGTGGGAAGCCACAGGAACCGATGAATCGATATCAAGCTCATACGGTTGCCCAACATTGAGCAGCAAGAAGTGTGACGGATCGACGCGCCGTCTCAGTCCGTCGAAGCGATAATAGGCGTTTCCCGAAGAGAAGCGTTTCAGAGAATATCCCGCCGCACCCGACCAATGATAGTGGCAAGCAGACGCGCGAATTAGCGTATTTTCGCAAGCAATCATTCCGAACAACCGGTTAAAAAGGTACCGCTCGCGCCAGTTACCGCAACTGAACTCGCATTCGACGCTCAGTTCTTCAAGGCCTGAGCGGGGCTGACTTACGCCTTTTTTGTATTCATCGACATGATGCTAGGGCCATGAGTTACCCAACCAGAACCGCCCGTAATCACCCTCTTGACCGGTTGCCCGGTTTTCGGATCTTTCTCCAAGGGCGGGTCAACCATCTTCTGCACCACCTCAAATCGTCGCACTTTCTCCCCCTTTTTCTGCGGGATGGTCTCGTAAGTATAAGTCGCCATTTCCTTACTCTCGCTTAATCGATCACGTTCTCAGGATTAATAGAAGCTAAACCTCGCCGCATCCAGTGAAAAACACAAAGAAAGTTCTTTCCGGCACGTTTCGGCGCGGCTGCAAATTACTCGAATCAAAAGGAGAGCCTTTAGGAAAACCTGGATTGCAAGGAGAGCCTTGCCAGAGTGAGGGATGATTGCATACCGTATTCCGGCTCCGACGCACATGAGCCGATTTAAGCTATGCCATCCAGCCCTCCACTCAAAATCCTTCACCTTGTTGGTGATCATGAGGACGCAGGAGGCGTTCTATCTGTTATTCGCAATCTAGATAGCGTTAGTTGCGACGAAGGATGGGAGCATGTTGTCTGGGTAAATCACGCTTACCAAGAAAGCCGCAAACCGGCGCTAAAATACCGCTACAGTCGATCCGTCCTCGCGGAGTCAACTCGACATCTTGCCCTTGTGCGACAGGCCGTTCCAGCAAGTTCAGAGCTTGTCGCTCTTTGTAAGGAAGAGCATTTCGATATCATCCATGCCCATTCTCGAGGAACTCTCTTGGTTGCCCTCCTCTTTGCCTGGCGAACGAAGCGCTCGGTCATCTACACCAATCACAACTACGCTCGCGGGACCAAGCTTTACCAATGGTCAGCGAAGATGCCGCGAATGCATACCGTTGTCCTCACGGCCAATATGGCTCGGCACTACGGCCTCCAGATTGGCACGGATCGAGTGAACCAGATCTCGGCCTGTTACAGCGACACTTACCTCAAGCGCCCCCTAGCGGCCCGTCGCGATCTTTCCGGCGTTAAAGGAAAGATAAAACTCATTGGCGTCGGCAGTGTCATCGGTTGGAAAAAATGGGACTTGGTCGTGGACGCGATTCGACGACTCAGCCCTGAAATCCAGCAACGAATCGAGTTCAATATTTGGGGCCCCACCCTACAGCTACCAGAAGCGATCACGTTCGCCGAGCAGCTCAAGAAGTCGATCGAAAGCCACCGCCTAGGAGCCGTCGTTCGACTTCGGGGGAGCACATCCCACGTCATCGACGAACTCTGTGAAAGTGATTATTTCGTCCTTCCATCGACCAACGAGCCCTGCTCGGTTGCCCTCATGGAGGCACTGGCGCTTGGATTGCCGGTTATCGTCTCGGACAGCGGCGGCAATGTTGATATTGTGAAAGCGGGATGTGGTCTCAAGTTCTCCGCTGACGATCCCGACTCATTGAAATCAACCCTGGAGCAAGCAATCAATGAGCCTTCAGTGTTTTGTGCTCCTGAAGAAATCCGACAATCTGTCCGAGAACGGTCTGCCTCACGCGTCTTTGAATTGTATCGAGCCCTCTACCACGATATCAATTCCTCAAGCTAAGCGACTCAAGAGCTCGCAATCATCATGAATTGGAAACATCTACGCGTCTGCCCAGGACTCGATACTCGAGCCAAGTTTCTTGCCTCCGTCCCAAAGAACGGCCGCCTCCTCGACGTCGGATCGTCAGATGGCGAGACACTCCGCCATTTTCACGAGATGCGCCCCGATCTTGAGTATTACGCGACCGATCTCGAAGGAAACCCAGACAATTACCCCGAGAACTGTCGTTATCATCAGGGCGACCTGAATCAAGATCCACTGCCCTGGGACGACGGCTCCTTAGATGCTATTAGCTGCATGCATCTGATTGAGCATTTAGAGGATCTAACACTCTTCCTCACGGAAGTGAGCCGACTCCTCAAACCAGGTGGACGGGCTTACTTTGAGACGCCGCATCCCAAAACCCTCACGGTCCCCAGCGCAAGCGGTTCAGCCGCGGGAACCTTCACTCTCAATTTCTACGACGACCTAACCCACACACGTATCGTCAGCATGGGAGCTCTCGCCCAACAATTGCGCCGAAACAAGCTAGCGATCCACAACTCGGGCACTTCGCGGAACTGGCTCTTCGCTCTTGCCTACCCTTTCTTCGCATTGCTACCAGCAAGTCGTCAAAAATTCACGTCGAAGATTCATTTCATCGGATGGTCCGCCTACCTCATCGCTGAGAAACCACGGTGAAGAAAAGACTACTCGTTACCGAATTCTGGGGTTTGGGAGATCTCGCTATCGCCTCGGAATTTCTGCAGAACGCCATCAAGGATTTCGACGTCCTCCTGGTCGCAAAGCCCTACGCTGTCGATCTCGGGAAAGAACTTTGGCCCAAAGTTCAAGTCGTCCCGTTTGTCGCACCGTGGACTAGTTTCCGAGGGAAGTATCAGCTCCACAAATGGCCTTGGCCCGAACTAAAGTCAATGCTTCATCGAGTGCGTGGATTCCAACCCGACATCGCTATTTCCGGTCGATGGGATCCCCGCGACCACTTGATCCTGGCTCTATCAGGAGCAACGAAGCGCGTCGGTTTCCCAAGAAAAGGAAGCGGCCTCTTGCTGACCCAATCGCTCTCACGCGTTCCTGAAGATGCTCCCAGAACGGCGCAATGGAAGGCGCTACAGAAAGCACTGCAAATCACTCCAAGCGTCCCACCGCCGCGGCCTCTTGTAGACGAGTCTAAAAGCTTGGTAATCCACACCGGGGCGGCTCAAGCCGTCAGAGTTTGGCCACTCGATCGTTACGCCCGTTTAGCCGACCACCTCACCCGAAGGGGCTGGAGCATCACCGTTCTCTGCGATCAAGATCAGAAGTCTAGCTGGCTCAATTATGGAGTTTCCCCCATAGTCCCATCGAATCCAACCGAACTGATCTGCGGACTGAAAACGGGTTCCTTTTTTATCGGGAACGATTCCGGACCGGGCCACCTAGCAGCCGCACTTGGTCGCCCCACGTTCACCATCTTTGGACCGCAGCGCCCGGAATGGTTTCTTCCGAACCATCCCTCTGCTGCGTGGATTGAAGGCAAACCGTGCCCACACAAACCCTGTTTTGACTACTGCCAGTTCCCTAGACCAAATTGCATCCTCGACCTCACGTATGAAGAGGTCATGGCAAAGGTAGACCAATGGCTTGAAGGCCACGACTAGACTCAATGATGAGGATCCTCAGGAGGTGATTACTTCAATAGCACGTTCGATGCGCGTTCGCGATTGATTTAGCCCTGCGAAACCACCGAACTCGATTCCACAATACCCCCGGTATCCTGCATCCAAAACGATTTTCAGCATGCGTTCGAAATCCATTTCAGAAGCGCCTAGTCGATCATCCCACACTCGATCCTTAATCGACACTCCCTTAGCCCATTTCATCAACTTGCGGACGCCCCGATACGAATCATAGCTTTCGGAGTCGTTGACCTTAAAATTCCCCGTATCTGGCAGCGTACCGCAGAGGGGATGATCAACGGTTGAGATGACTTCAGCCAACCAATCAGCGTTACTTGAGAGACCACCGTGGTTTTCAACGATCACGTTGATTCCTTGACCAACGCCAAACTCTGTCAACCGCCCCAAGCCATCCGCCGCAAGCTTGACTTGCTCACTCCAAGTGCCTGTGCTCCTAGCGTTCACTCGAATCGAATGACACCCGAGAACCGTTGCGGCATCAATCCATTTACGGTGATTATCCACCGTCTTTAAACGCTTCGTCAGATTAGAATCGCCTAAATCCCCCTCCCGATCGCACATGATTAAGACACTCGTCACACCCAGGTCAGCGGCTCGACGCTTCATTTCACCGAGGTATGCCGTATCCTTCGCCTTATCCATGAAAAACTGATTCACATACTCGACAGCCAAGATCCCGTGATCGGATGCAATCTTAGCAAAGTCTAAGTGGTCGATTTTCCCATTTCGAAGATCTCTTACGAGCGTCCATTCAGCGAGTGATACCTTCAGCGGACTTGCCTCGGCAGGGACTGCGTGGGTCACCCTCCCCACAGCCAACGCGGCCGCCCCTAGAGATGATTGAACGAGAAACTGTCTTCGAGTCGAAATCATACTATTCTTCTGGTTCTTCATATTCTTACTTACACTATGCGCTTCCCCATTCAATCGCCATCGATCTCTCCCACTCCTCGTCAAAGGATTCAATCGCTAGAGAGTTCTCGAGGGTCCTCCGAACTCCAGCTTCTTCTATGGCACTTGGACTAAGCATCGTCATCGTTCAAGAAACATTGAACTGATCCGCCTTGTAGGCTCGGTAATAATAGCCTGCACCACGGATTGGCCGCGTTAAAGGGTATACCACATTGGCATAGACCCAAAGCGGTTTATCGGTGCGGAATAGGGGCAGACTTGCAATCCAACCGTCCTCAGTATTATTCGCTGAGGCATGCCTCCAGAATCGTGCGATCGTGTTCTCACGATCATCGGGATCTCCGTCGACTTGGCCCTGTTGAGTATAGTAAATATCTACAGCAAGCACCGACTCAACACGATCCGGCTGAACACGAAACATAGGCACACCATTGTCTGACACCGAGGTTAGCAGGGTTTTGGGCGTTTCCGGAAATTCGAACCCGCCCCGTAGATTCTCATCAAACCAGAGTTGGGTGCCTACTTCATACGACGCGGTATCTTGATGATTATGATGCGGTAAACACGTCAGCCTCCAATCGGGACTCAGAATCTCATTCAAGGCTTCTTGAAGATCGTCAATCCGACCATGAAAATCATTCGCAGGGCTTAGGAAAACGATCGGGCAGGTGATGCGACTTAGAGAAACGTCGTCCCCAATCGTTCGTTGATAAAGAATCTCGCCGTTGTCGCGATCACTCCCCCCTCCACAAGAGGGCGCCGCAGCTTTCACCCTCGGATCAGCCCCTGTCTCTTATACACATCTCCGAGCCCACGAGACCTCTCTACATCTCG
>CAJXVR010000362.1 GCA_913061285.1 uncultured Verrucomicrobiota bacterium
CGAGATGTAGAGAGGTCTCGTGGGCTCGGAGATGTGTATAAGAGACAGCTTCTATCCCACTTTGATCGCGGCGGCTGGAGTAACCCCACCCACCTCTCAGATCCTTGACGGCCAATCCCAACTGGCTCTCTGGCGGAATCCGAAGTCGACTGCTCAGCGTCCCTCCCTCTTTTGGCACTACCCACTGGATCAACCTCATTTTCTGGGAGGTGTATCGGCAGCAGCAATCCGGGAAGGCGATTGGAAGCTCATTGAATTCCTGAACGACAAGAGATTCGAACTCTACTCGCTCAAAAGCGATCCCAGTGAAACGCGCAATCTCGCCAGGCAGTATCCCAAAGTCACTCAAGCCCTACACCAAAAACTGGTATCGTGGCAACGTGAAGTCAACGCTCGCACCCCGTCACCTCCACTTCTATCGGAAGCCCGGCAGCTCTATCTGGGCGATCACTTTTCTTCCGGACACATTAGCAAGCGTTGGACTCACTACGGCGCCTGGAGATTAAGGGACGGGCAACTCGTCGTGGACGAGAGTTCTCAACAGGCCGAGCCTGCGCAACTTAGCATTCCAGCATTCAAGAACACCATAATTCGCTTCGACTTCAAACTACCAAAGTCAGGACAGCTTCGGCTAACACTGGGAACCGAACAACACGATCACACAGTTTTGAACATTCATGGGAATCGCTTCTATTTTGAAACCCAAGAAAAGGCTTCGCTGAAAGGTTTTCCAGTGAAACCAAACGAGTGGCAGACCATGACGATCGAATGGGTCGAGCAACATCTACTGGCTCACGCAGCAGCCGACGCGTTCGCCTACACCGAAGTTCAAGGTTCAATAGGTAATAAACCCACGCTCCGTTTCGCTGCAGGACAGCGCGATACGGCCATTGACAACATTCAAGTTTTCGGAGCCCGTCCGGCACAGGAATGGGAAAAGAAACTGCGATCCATTTCCAGGTCACACTCGAAATAATACGACGCAGGCATGTCATGAGCCCACAACATCACAAGAGCACCCTAATTCTGCTCGCCTACTTCATTCAGCTTCCCATCTTCTTAACGCTAAGAGGCGCCGAGAATGGAGCACGCCCCGCCAAACCTAATATCATTATCATGATGGCTGACGATATGGGGATTGGGGATACCAGCGCGTATTTAGGCATTGCACTCAGCCCAGAGAGTCGCCCTATTCAGCGCACGCTCCGTACGCCCCACATCGAACGGCTCGCCCAATCAGGCATCCTTTTCACCGACGGCTATGCGCCTGCCTCCATGTGCAGCGCCACCCGATACTCCCTACTCACCGGTCGATTCGCCCATCGATCCTATCTAAAGTATCAAGGGTGGCTGCCGCATGGACCGAATTCTCCCATGATTCAACGTGAACTGAGCACGCTTCCCGAGATGCTACAGCGAGAAGGCTATCGCACTGCCTGCATCGGAAAATATCACGTCGGAATCGCCTTCGCAGACGAAGATGGCAACGAAGCGAGCAATTTCTTTTATCACGACATTGATTTCACACGGGCTCTCTTGGACGGCCCCACGCATCACGGCTTCAATGAATTCTTTGGCGTCCCAGGCAATACTGAAGATCCACTCGACACAGAACCACGAGTGTTTATCCGAAACGATCGTTTCGTACTGACCGACCGCAGCCAAATGAAGCGGGTCGGACTGAAGAAACGAGCAAACCAGATCCTCGCGGCTCCCGAATGGGATCTTCGGAACCTGGGAGGAACTTATTTGCGCGAAGCGACCTCCTTCATCGATCGACAGAGCAAAACCGCTGAGCAGCCCTTCTTCCTCTACTACGTTCCGAACGCCAATCACTTCCAACGAAACCCAGAGGGAAACTATGCCGTCCCTGAGAACCTTGCCGGCGTGCCTATTAAAGGGAACAGTCGATACTCTGACGACACGATAGCCGGGGAGCGCGAAGACATGGTCCTCGAGAACGATGTTGCCTTAGGAAAATTGCGACACCACCTTCAAGAGACTGAGGACCCTCGCTGGCCCGGTCACAAACTGATCGAGAATACCCTACTGATCTTTACCAGCGACAACGGCCCAAACACAGGAGACAACCTTGGGCACAACCAAGAAAGCGGCGGATTGCGTGGCAAGAAGGCAAAACTCTGGGAAGGCGGCATCCGGGTGCCCTTTCTCGTTTCATGGCCAGCCATGTTTCCACGGCGCAAAATTGAACGCTCGATTGTCACACACACCGACTTATACGCCACCCTCGCTAGCATCGTCGGCCACTCGCTCGAGCCCCAAGAGGCCCAGGATAGCCACGATGTTCTCCGCTACTGGAACGGCACTGCAGAAGCCCCCGACACCCGCCCTCGGGTCTTCTTCTGCCATCTCGGGCCGCCGTTTCTTAATGATGCCTTAGCCATCCGTCAGGGTTCTCAGAAACTCATAGTCGAAGGCGGTCTCGCCATGCCTTGGGCTCCTTGGTCAGCCAAGGGCGCTCGAGGCGCATCCATCCCCACGATTCTCTACGATCTCGAGACGGACCTGTATGAACGAGAACCACCCGTCGACCTGCACCACAATGACACGGCCGTAAAACTGGCGGACACACTGTTTAAAATACACAACCGAGGCTACGCTCGCGATATTGAAATAAGACCCGGCCACTCACTCATCTCTCAGGCCGGCTGGCACAATCTTAGAAACGACGTAACCGGCTCCATCGGTTTTGAATTTCAACTTCGAAATACCACAAACCCTAAATTCGTCACCCATCTAGGGATGTGGTGCTCCCAGCCAACGGATCGCCCCATGCGGCATGCACGGGCTGTCCCTCAGGACAATGAGAATGACCATCCGCATGCCAATTCGAAGCGATCGAAGGGACTATTTGTTAAGGCCCCGCATCAATTGAGTTTGCATCAGCGGACTCGAGACGGGCGACTCGAGCTCGGTCGCGTCGAAGTCCAGCCAGGCCAAAAAAGCCTAGCCGAAGACGCCTTTCTTTATTTCCCATTAGAGTCCCCGATCGAGCTTCAGTCAAACACCCACTATTTGCTGCTCATGACATGCAACGCTGCAGATGGAGATCTCTTCCACGATTCGGTGGCCTTTGACGGGCTCTCACCACTCGTTCACCCCGATATCAAAATCGAGCGAAGCGTGTTTGCTCACTCCCTCTCTTCAGACACCCTTGGCAGCCTTCCCGCCTTCGAAGACCTAAGCGATTCCTTCTCCCATTTTCGGCTACCAGTCGGCCCGACACTCCGCTTCAAAACTCCCTAGTCTTCATTCCCCTGAGCAATTGCTCATTCAGTGCGCGGAAGGGTTCGCAAGAATTGGATTCATGAATACTCAGGATCATCTCTAGCCAATTCTCCAGCGACACGCTGAACATCAATGGCGTCACCCTGACCAAAATGGCAGGCTCCTTCCAAGGCTATCTTGCTAGCCTATCACCACAAGAGGCTGGGCAATGAGGACAGCTGATGGGCAGCCACGCCTAAGACATTGTGTCAGGACCCAGCAGTGCCATCGACACGGCAGACTATTTCGATGCGAATGCTACCACCATCGCGACAGATGACCTTCCCAACACGGGGCAACTCGACATTTTCGTCGCCTCAGAGGACACTAGAGGTTCCAGCCCGAGAAGGGCTCACGCCACTCTAGTGCAACTAGATCGAAAGCCCACGTCACCTAACACAAGAAACGTGGTTTTTCTGCCCCCGATACATCCTCTAGAAATTCAACTTGGTTACCACAGCATTCCACGGCATAAAGACGCCGTGAAGCTAACAGAAATCCAACCGATACTCCTCTCTTACGCCATGCCGGAACCCATCGTTCTCCCTTTTTGGGGCGGGGTGCGAACGATTCTCAAACGTGATGCGATGATCATCCGTGTCAAAGCGGACAATGGACTGGAAGGCTTCGCTCCCGGGCCAGCGCACGAAGAGGGGGCCAAGCGAATCCAAAATCAGATCGCAGACTTTCTGATCGGCAAAAATCCTCTCGACTGGAAGTCGTTCCGTTTTCCAGCAGAATCTCAAGCCGATCAAAAACTCTACCACGCCGTCGAAGTGGCGCTTCTTGATTTGGTTGGCCGGTACGAAGGCTGCCCCGTCTCCGAACTCATCGGAGGGCGGGTCCGAGATCAAATCAAACTCTACGGAAGCGCTGGCATGTATATGGATCCCGAAGGGTTCGCCGAAGAATCCGCAGCCATTCAAGCGATGGGGTTTCCTGCCTACAAGATGCGGCCCGCTCTCGGCCCTGAACGAGATCTCAAGACGGTTGAACTCATGCGAGCTGCTACCGGCCCCGACTTTGGGCTCATGATTGACGCTCATTCCTGGTGGCGAATGGGTAACAAGAGCTTTACTCCGCAGATGGTTCAAGAGACCGCCCAAGCCATGAGCGAATTCCAGCCCGCGTGGTTGGAAGAACCGATCATCCCCCACCAACATGATGACTACCTAGCGCTCAAGCAGGCTGGTCATGTCCCCGTGGCCTCAGGCGAGCATGAGCAGGAAGAATCAGGTTTTCTCGATCTCATTGAGCGGCGGGCAGTGGACTATATTCAGATGGACGTCTGCTGCCAGGGCGGTATCGCAATGGGTCAACGCGTGATGGCAGCCGCACAAGAACACGATATTCGCTTTGCCTTCCACAGCTGGGGCAATGACTTAGAGGTGCTTGCAGCCGCTCATCTGGGGATCTGTTGGCCAGAATCAACGGTAGAGTGGTTGGAATACCCATGCTACTCCAACAATGGAAAGGCTGGCATGTATCCCTTTCCTGTTGCTCAGGAGATCCTAAAAACACCACTTGAGATCAAGGACGGCTATCTTACGACGCCCTCAGGTCCGGGCCTTGGTATTGAGATCAACCTGGATCTCGAACGTAAGTATCCGTTTCAGCCCGGTCCCTGGTCTTACTTCAAATTGGACGATCCCCCAAGCGAGGTTGCCGTCACCGGCGATCACAGCATCCAGTGGGTAGACACGAAATAGGCGTTCGACCACAACCGCTCTAGCGACAGAAGGAACGACGCGCGGAATCTGTTGTAATTGAAGAGATTGCCGACACTATTCCTCGCAACAATAAGAGAAGAGAGCGTGCTTCGGCAGGTTCTGTCATCGTGGAAGCCGAAACACAGTTTCAGCCCTCCAAACTGCTCGTATTAACGTCAGTTATTTGGAGTGCGGGTACAGAGCTGCCGCTTTCCCTTCCATCTAAGAAAATCCAAGCGAGCTAATTGAAGGGCATTGTGATCAGTTGTCCCTGTTCGTTCATTCCCTCTTCTTGGATGAATGATATCCACTCGGACATTCCCAATCATTGGAGCGAGACCAAGAACGTCATCTGGAAGCCCCGTATTCTCCCTCACGGGGCTCTCTTCACCGATCATCTAAGTTAGAATGGCTTGTCTCGACACCCGAAGCTTCGAAGTTGTTTAGTCTCGTAAAGACATCCTATGCTGCCCCTATCGGCGCGACTCTTCATCGACCGTTCTTTCCCCCCCCACTTATCCTCACATAACTTATCGTTGATCCACGCCGGTTCTCTTAGAGAACTCAGCCCCCATAGCAACACTGGCGACAGCATTTTCCCAAAGGATTGTATGGCGAAAAACCAGAATTCCTTAAGAACGATCAGTTCGCAATCTGCATATGGCATCCGGCGTCCCCTGGCACCACTGTTCTTTTCGGTTGTGTCCAGGCACCGCGCAGAGCCCGTCAATCAAAGCCATTTTGCCGTTCTTCCCGCAAAGCGGATTCATAACTTTTCAGGCGACTCTAGCTTAATATTTTGCTCATCGTGGGCCATGCGGCACGGTGTCCTCATTTTTTTGGCAATGGGAACCATTATTTCCTAGGCCCCGGCCGGATATGGTGTCTTTACATATGACTCAACACGGATCCTCGAACAATCGCTGCTTGACAGGCCAAAAGCAGATGGCAGTGTGTCAATTCGGAAACAGATTTCTTTTTGTCTGACCACTCTTCAGTCTCAAAAAGGTCGTACAAGCGTCGACCTTTTTCAGCATGCTGATCGTAAGGGCGAGAGTATCTCTCTCGATCAAGTTATCGTAGCAGCATGCAAAAACCTTTACCGCAGAAGAAACAGCTTTATCTCTCACACGTCAGACACCTAAGTGGAAGTCTTTGGAACTTATCCAACACCCAAATCTTCGCCAGAGGATTTGCTTGGATTTGGATGGGAATTCACCTCTCAACAATTGCTACGCAAAGCGGAGAGACGGGAGCAATCCCATCCTCCTCTATCGACCACGTCGACCCTCTCTCCGAATTCGTACGGATCGAACCAAGCATCTTTCAACAAGGAAGCACTCGGGCAGAAGCAGGTCGAAATTCCGATGAAACCCCACACCAAGTGAAAATAACTCGTCCGTATCTTATTGGTCGAACGGAGGTCACAAACGGACAAATGCTAGCAGTATTAAACGCGGCTATTGAACAGGAAGATATCGTAATCCGCGCCGGAGGATCCGTTTCAATGACGATCAAAGGTAGTCCCGACCGGACCCTCATAAATCTCTTAAATTCTGACATCGCCCTCGAAAAACGGAACTTGGTCGTCGATTCGACATTAGAGGACAATCCCTGCACCGGGGTCACTTGGTATGGAGCTCTCGTCTATTCCAATCTTCGCAGCCTCAATGCGGGACTATCGCCCGCGATCAACCTAGCAGATCTGTCCTGTAATTTCACGAACAACGGTTTCCGTCTGCCCACAGAAAGTGAATGGGAACACGCATGCCGTGCCGGATCAACCGGTCGATTCGGCACCCAAGAATCTGCACGAACGATCGATCACCAACATGACAAGGAGAGCGTAAACTCCTATGCCGACACGTTCGCATGGTTTGGAGGAAACTCAGCGGGTAAAAACAAGCAAAGTCATCCTGTCGCCTCAAAACTGCCCAACATCTGGGGATTGTACGATATGCATGGAAATGTATCAGAGTGGTGCTGGGATTGGTACGGTGAGTACAAGACGCGTGTCAACGCAGATCCCTCTGGGCCTGAAACAGGATGGAGGCGAATTGTAAGAGGCGGCGACTATATCCGCGAAGCAAACCGGATCCGATCCGCGAAAAGAGGCACGGGCCTCCCGGCCAATGAACTCCAAACCAGAGGATTTCGAATCGCGCGCACTCTCCCATCGCCACAACAAGACGAGTCAACTAAAAACTAGTTCTACCTACTGCCGTTGAGGAGACGTCATGAACAAGTATCCACCTGACTCATTTGCTGAAGCGTTCTGCACCAAAGGTGGACACGCATTCGATCACTTTGAAAAGATCATCATGCGGAAATGTTTCTCACTTCCTACTCCGTTGAATCTACTGTCCGTATTGTTAGTTAAACTCTACCCCAGCTATTTCGAAATTGATTCGCAAGCAATACGACGGCTCGCGCTGGTCTGCAACAGGAGTCAATTTCAATCAGAACTTGCAGATCTATACTACTTACAGCATCGAGACCGCGAAATGTTCGGTCATACGATCCCTATTGGACTCTCTCTAAAAAAGCTGATGAAGTTGTCTAGTCTTCTAGCCGAATAGAGGCAAGAAGCAGAGCAAATCATCGATGCCCAAGAAAGAGTTCACCCCTTCGACAACCTAGAAACAAGGTCTCAACACAACAACCAAAGCGGGAAACCCCTGTCCGTTTGGAGCTATTCTAAACCCGGCCTCAAAATCTCCATGAGTCTCCTATCGACTCTACTAAATACTATGATGAACTCAGTCAGAGTCGAACAAGCGCTTCGAAAAGTCGGATCTCCACAGAAACTAGTAAACCTCGTAGGCAACCGAGTCCGCGAACTCTCCAGCAAGACGCAAAAATCGCCACCACTCATTGAGGGAGCGCAAGGCCTTCAGCAGTTGGATATTGCTCTTGAAGAGCTGTCTCTTATACACATCTGACGCTGCCGACGAGCGATCTAGTGTAG
>CAJXVR010000363.1 GCA_913061285.1 uncultured Verrucomicrobiota bacterium
TCTACACTAGATCGCTCGTCGGCAGCGTCAGATGTGTATAAGAGACAGGCCTCGGCTTCCATCGTTTCGATCTCTTTCCACGAAGGCGCTCTCCAGAGATGGAGTATTCCTCCGCTGTCGACGCAGCCAAAAGCAGATCCATCCGACGAGAAGATTGGCTGGCTCCAAAACATTCCGTCCGCCTCAAGACGAATCACCTGGAGAGCTCGCCCCTCATGGACATCCCACATCTTGAAAGCATCGTAGCCGGAGACCCCCGACAGGAGCCGGGTCTCCTCCGGGCTCACCGCAAAGGTCTTGGCCCCATTCATGTGCCCGTGAAACTCTTGAACAATTTCTCCCGTTTGAACGGAAAAGAGTTGCACAGAATGATACGGCCCTCCCCCAGCCAAGAGCTCCCGCCCCTTCCAAAAAGCACCTCCATGAATGCGTCCTCTCCCCGGACCATTCAACTCTTTGATATCAATCTCAGACTCCGTGAGGTGCGCGACGAACCCTCCCCATCCTGGCCTCGGAGCACCGAAAGCCCAACGCCCGTCATCCGAGAACCCGTAAACGTGGAGCTTCGGATCCAATTCCCATCTCTGAACGACCGAGCCTTCGGTGGGATCCACCCACAGGAGTTCCGACTTGTTATCAATACTACGTTGCAATGCTAAGTAATCATTTCCGGGAATCCATTGCACTAACCTAGCCTTTTCGAACTGCGCCACAACCCGCTGTTGTGCCGACTCCTTCTGGAAGTCCCAAACGATCAACTCACCTCCCTCATTTTGGCCCGCGGCTTTCAGTCCGCCGGGAGAGACCACGAAGTTCTCTCGGGAATCGCTGACATCACCCAAGGTTTCTTCACGCTCATAGCGTTTTCCCGAATGACGCCGGATGACGCCATCTTCGTGTAACAGAATCACCGATCGGCCATCTTCAGAGAACGCCCAAGGATGGTCGAGTTTTTCCGTTTCGATCGTCTCCGCTAGTTTGATCCGAATGTAGCCTCGATCGCGATTCCGCTCGAAAGGCTTCCACACGAGTATCTCTCCGTCGAAGCTCCCACTCAAAAAAGTCTCGCCATCCGGATGGACCCAGCCACCCCTAACCTCTTCTCGATGCCCGAGCAGCATGTCGATCTGCTCACCAGAATCGAGATCCCAGAGACGAATCGTATGATCCGCCGCGGTACTGATCAGAATGCTCCCTTCTCGAAGAAAGTTGATACTTGTGACGTGGGCACGATGCCCCTTCAATGTCGAGATTAGCTGGCCCGTCCGGACATTCCATACTTTCATCAGTCCACTATGTTCCGAAGGTGTCGTCACCAAGGCAGTCCCGTCCGGAGTGAACTGAGTGAACCCTAGAGGGCCATCACCCACCGGCTTCTCCCAGAGCATGGCTCCCGTCTCTAGGCTGATTATCTGAATCGACGTGACGTCCCCTGCGCTCCTTTGAGCAAACAACTTCCCGTCGACAGACAGAGCATTCAACCCTTCGGCATGGAGCGCAAGCCCGTCCTCAATCACCTTACGTTGCGTGAAATCTTCAACATTCCAGACGATAGCCCGAGGATTCTGGATCACGCTGTCATCACTTCTAGAACCACCATCGAGCGTCACCAGAGTCTTTCCGTCCGGAGTCAGCTGTGCCCAACGAATCTTGAGCTTCCCTGGCAAGCGAGATACACCGCCTCCCGCTCCAAAGCGGATCACCTGAAAGAAGCGGGCATCATCCTGCAGGCTCACAGTGAGCGCGACAGGCGCGCTCTCCGCCAAACAGACGACCCACGCGTTTTCCGGAAGCCAATCGGGACGCCCCTCGCGCCGCGAACGCAGATCAAAGCTTTGGACTGCAGCCGACAAACCAGGCCGGTGGTGATGAGGCGTTATGAAGGCCCACCGACCATCGTGCGACGTTTGAAGGGAGAAAAACAACTGATCGATATCCGCAAGCCGATATTCATACTCCGGCTCGCACAGCTGTCTGAGATACCGCCACTCCCATCCTCGAATGTCGGACTGCCCCTCTACGGGGCGGTGCTGGTTCAGCGTATCCAATGCCATCTTGAGATTCCCTACCTCCAAATGCTGCTGTGCACGGTTCATATCCGCGGCATAGGCGGTGCGCCGAAACGCCTCGGCTTGGCGTTTGGCAAGATCTTCCGCATCGCGGGCTCGATCGGCTTCGGCATTGGCTCGCTCCGCCTCCTGGCTCGCTCGATCTGCATTGATCTCAGCGAGCTCCCGCTGCTCGGCCTCACTGGTTCGTGCAACCTTTGCTTCAGCCGTCCGCTGCATACTAACGGACAATCCGATCACCAACGAAGCCGCGACTGCGACACCCGCACTCACCGCAATCCGGTTACGACGCCAGGCTTTGTGCAGCCGATAAAAGGCGCTCGGAGGACAAGCCAGAACAGGCTCGTGATTCAAGTGCCGATTCAGGTCCAACGCCAAACCATTCGCCGTTTCGTAGCGACGCGAACGGTCCTTCTCCAAGCACTTCATCACGATCCAATCCAAATCACCTCGGAGGGCAGCGATTGTTTCCTTCTCCGACGGGCTAGAATGAGACGCACGGATGCTGCCTGTTTGGAGGGATTGACTGAGCTTGGTGCTGGGTCGAAGCGGTTCTTGTTCACGGATGATCTTCCGCATCGCATCGACACCCGACTGCGCCAACTCCCTGGCATCAAACGGGGTACTCCCCGTCAACAGCTCGTAGAGCAGCACCCCAAGACTGTAAACATCCGAGCGGGTGTCGATATCGAGCCCGCTCATCTCCGCTTGCTCGGGACTCATGTAAGCAGGTGTCCCAATAAACTGTTGGACTTGAGTGAAGACGGTCTTGTCCGTCAGGTCCTGTTGGGTCGCTTTGGCGATGCCGAAGTCGATAACCTTAGGAACCGGCACTCCATCGTGGAGCGTGACGAGGATATTAGAAGGTTTGATGTCGCGATGAATGATGCCCTTTTGATGCGCATGTTGCAGGGCATGACAGACCTTAATGAAGAGATCGATGCGGTCCTTGGTGCCGACGGATTCTTGATCGCAGTATTCAGTGATGGAAATGCCTCGGACCAATTCCATAACGAAGAATGGGCGACCATTATCCATCGTACCTGCATCAAGCACCTTGGCAATGTTGGGATGATCCATCAGAGCCAAAGCCTGTCGCTCGACTTCGAAGCGGCCGACGACCTGCTTAGTATCCATCCCCAACTTAATGATCTTCAGCGCCACGCGGCGGCGGACAGGTTCCCGCTGTTCAGCAGCCCATACGGTTCCGAAACCGCCTTCACCAAGCCGTTCCAGCAGCTTGTAGCGCCCGATCACTACGCCGGCTTGCTCCTCGGGACTGGAAGGAGCGTCGATGGTATCCATTTGATCACAGGCGGGCGATTCGAGGAACGAATCATTAGGAATAGATTCCAGTAATCCTTCAACTTTATGGAATAGCGCGGCGTTCTCGCCGCAAATCTGCTTGAGATACGAGGCGCGCTCGGAGACATCATCGATCTTGAGCGCCGCAAGAAAGATCTCGCGTTCCGATGGAGCTGAAGAAGTGTCGTTCATATTGTTGATAGCGTCCTACCCTCAAGAAACGGCAATTTGAAACAAAGCCCGCCAACATTGTTGAAAGAATTAGCACAGGGTATTATGGACCTTTTGTTAGCGTTCTGCATTTTTTGATCTGAAAGCTCGCTCAACTGCCCTAGTTTTTCGATATACTTCTAATTCTGCTTGCGCGTAAGCGAGGGTTGGCGAAGTTCTCAATGTTCACTCCTATATTCGCATCTAACGAACATAGTCCTTTTCCTATTTGATGGGACCGTTTGTCATGGCTGTCGCGCCTTCGCTTCGATAGCGGCAATTTCCTCCAGAGTGGGCGCAACCAGGAGCTCTCGACGCCAACGCCCAACCCGTATGGTGCTTTCATCGCTCGTCCAAATGGGATGCGCGCCAGAACCGGACCAACTCAATAGCTCCTGCCGCTTACCAACATCCCAAAGCTTCACTTGTCTACCGCTGCCAGTGGTCAATAGCCTTGTCCCGTCGGGCGAAAAAGTGACGGCTCCGGCTGAGTTCATATGGCCATGGAGGACTCCAATCAATTCCCCTTTTATGGGGTCATAGATTTCTACTAAACCTCCTTGTGTCGAGACCGTCACAATGGATCCGTCGGGTGATGCTGCCAACCCGGTTGCATAGAAGTTCCCGGCGACCACACTCGGAGGCTTGGTCAAATCTGTGATATCGTAGAAGCTTACCGTGTGCTCGTCTCCCCCGGAGCTTGAAATGGTGACGAGTACATCGCCACCGTTGGTAAAGGTCGCACCCCTCACATAGCCAGATCCAATCGTGGCATCCATTCTTCCCGTTTTTGTATTCCAAAGACAGAGGGTTCCTCGACCGCGACCGCCTAAGAGGCGTTCCCCGTTGTCGGTAAAGCTTAAAGGAGCAATGGCGTGTCCATCGCTGGTGAGTCTGATGGTTTCTTCTGCTATTGATGGATTCGCCACGTAGATCGAATTGGTGTTCGCATTTTCAGTCCAAGCCACCAAACGTTTTGAAGCATTGAACACTATGGCGCTTGGACGCTCTTCAGAATTTAAAGTGATCGATTCGCGGCGATGGAGCTTGTCTCCTCGCAATTCGTGAAGTTGGATTTGATTTGCACCGTTCCAGTAACAAATGGTCTTTCGATCGAATACTTCGAGGACATTTGTCGAATGCTCGAATTGCGAAAGCGTTGCTCGCGGCGTTCCTGGCTTCAGATTGAAAAGTTCGGGCGACTTAAGGTCTTTCAGGAGCAAGAGCCAGGAACTCTCCAGTGGCTTGATCTGTCTATAGCCGAATTCAGTTAATTGATGCAGACGTTCTTGGTTGAGATGGTCACTCTCGAGTGGCCAAAGTTTGAGCTCACCGTCTTTGCTCGCGCTGGCTACGAGCTTTCCAGTTTCAGACATGGCGACCCCGTGAACTTCGTCTCGATGACCTCTCAACAGCTTGGTTTCACTCCAATTCTCCGTGCTCCAAAAGCGTATCGTTTGGTCGGTTGCGCCCGATATCAGCTCTCTGCCATCTCGGCTGAAATCGACCTTGCAAACCCATCGTGTGTGACCTTCAAGCGTCCGGATCAAGTTTCCCGTCAAAGCGTCCCAAATATAGATGCTAGGGTTGGTGTAGAATGAAACGGACGCGAGCAGTCGCCCGTCCGGCGAAAGGGCTAGACTGCTCACTCCACTCGAGTTCGTCAAAGGGTCGGTCTGCCAAAGCTCACGACCCGCGGCTAGATCGATGCATTTGAGGCGATAGTCTTTTTCCGGGCCGTCGGCTAAATACAGCCGATTGCCTTTCGGAGATAATTTGATGCCCCCAACGTGGGAAATGTTGGCAGATCGACGATTCAACGAAAACTGATGAACGACTTTACAGGATCTAGGGTCCACCACCCAAACTTCGTCGTCGTGACTCTGATTCACGGCGATAGCATGGATTGCAAGCCGTGAGCCATCCGCCGAGAATGCCAAGCGGTTGGCTCCCCACGTTCTTCGCACCTCGGGAAGTTCGACTTTGGATTCTCGCCCCGAATCCAAATCATAGAGCATGACGGACGTGTCGGCCGAACTAGCTGCCAAAAGATTCCGAACGGGTGAAAAAGCAACCGACGCTCCATAGGTCCCATCAGCCGCTAGCGTACGATGTAATCGACGTGATCGAACATCCCAAAGCTCGACGGCACCATCGAGCCATGCGACGGCCAACCATCGTTCGTTGGGAGAAAAACTGACCTGCCATCCCCGGGCCTTTCGCTCGGAGAGTGTCTCGTGATGAGTGCCTTGGGTTTGTTGCCAGAGGTACCGCCATTCCCAACCCCGTAGATCTGTTTCGCCTTCCTTAGGCCGGTGTCGATCAAGCAATCGGACTGCGCGACCTACGTTGTTTTGATTGAGTGATTGTTGCGCCAGATTAATGTCCGCCATGTAGAGGTTGCGGCGAGCGATCTCCGCGTTCCGATCAGCGAGTTTTTTTGCAGCCTTAGCATTGTCCCGTTCCAACTCGGCGATGCGCGCGCTTTCCAGAGCGGAGTCTCGGGCCTCGTCTTTTGTACGATTGGCTTGCTGAGCTTCTTCTGTCTTCCACACGCTGACGCCTAATCCGATCATTAGGGAAAGCACTACTGCAGCACCTGATGAATAGACGGCTTTGTTGCGGCGCCACGCCTTTTGAAATCGGTAAAGCGCGCTAGGGGGACACGCCAAAACGGGTTCGTCATTGAGATGTCGATTCAAGTCCAAAGCCAAACCATTCGCGGTTTCGTAGCGACGAGACCGATCTTTCTCCAAACACTTCATCACGATCCAATCCAAATCGCCCCGAAGCGCAGCGACCGTTTCTTTCTCCGACGGCCTAGAATGAGACGCACGGATGCTGCCTGTTTGGAGGGATTGACTGAGCTTGGTGCTGGGTCGAAGCGGTTCTTGTTCACGGATGATCTTCCGCATCGCATCGACACCCGACTGCGCCAACTCCCTGGCATCAAACGGGGTACTCCCCGTCAACAGCTCGTAGAGCAGCACCCCAAGACTGTAAACATCCGAGCGGGTGTCGATATCGAGCCCGCTCATCTCCGCTTGCTCGGGACTCATGTAAGCAGGTGTCCCAATAAACTGTTGGACTTGAGTGAAGACGGTCTTGTCCGTCAGGTCCTGTTGGGTCGCTTTGGCGATGCCGAAGTCGATAACCTTAGGAACCGGCACTCCATCGTGGAGCGTGACGAGGATATTAGAAGGTTTGATGTCGCGATGAATGATGCCCTTTTGATGCGCATGTTGCAGGGCATGACAGACCTTAATGAAGAGATCGATGCGGTCCTTGGTGCCGACGGATTCTTGATCGCAGTATTCAGTGATGGAAATGCCTCGGACCAATTCCATAACGAAGAATGGGCGACCATTATCCATCGTACCTGCATCAAGCACCTTGGCAATGTTGGGATGATCCATCAGAGCCAAAGCCTGTCGCTCGACTTCGAAGCGGCCGACGACCTGCTTAGTATCCATCCCCAACTTAATGATCTTCAGCGCCACGCGGCGGCGGACAGGTTCCCGCTGTTCAGCAGCCCATACGGTTCCGAAACCGCCTTCACCAAGCCGTTCCAGCAGCTTGTAGCGCCCGATAACCGTGCCGGATTGCTCTTCGGGTGTCGATGGCCCGTCGACCGTTTCCATCTTATCTGAGGCGGGCGATTCGAGAAAAGAGTCGTTTGGAAGGTGTTCCAGCAGGCCTTCGATCTTGAGGAGCAGCGCGACATTACCACCGCAAGCCTGCTTCAGATACGTGACACGCTCCACAGCGTCGTCAATCTTGAGCGCCGCGAGAAAAATTTCGCGTTCTGATGGGCTTGAAGGAGCATCGTTCATCTTATTGATTGCGTTCTACAGACAATAGACGGCAAACCGGAACAAAGCCCGCCAAGTTTTTCGAACAATAATCAACGACCGGTCGTTCTGCCCACATCTGAGCAACGATCGGAACGAATCGTGCCTATTCAACCCTCTTGCGATACTCCCCTCATCATGGCAATGTTTAGCGATGACGATAAGTCTGCTACAAGAATTTGAGCAGAGACTAGATAAGAGTACTGTTGCTCTCCATCTCGCCGTCGAAAACTTATTCCTTTGCCGATTCTCTCGTTTGCAACTCTGCCGCTTTGAGAAACTTGAGGGACAGGCTCTACCTTAGCTTTCATTTGACCAAGTTCGGCATTTGACATGACTGAGTCAATCACCTCTGAGGGCTTGTCGGTATAGCAGAATTCCGGATCACCACGAGAAAGATCGCGCATTCGAAATAGTTCTGAGATGGTGTGTCATGGAGCTGTCTCTTATACACATCTCCGAGCCCACGAGACCTCTCTACATCTCGT
>CAJXVR010000364.1 GCA_913061285.1 uncultured Verrucomicrobiota bacterium
ATGAAGGTTTTGGGAGCGATTGTGCTGACCTCGTGATTAACGCCGTTTACGGAAAACATCCGCGACGGGAGAGTGGCGTCTTTCACGGTGCGTCCTATTGTTGCTTGCGAGATGAGTTTTACACGGTAACGGCCAAGCCGATCGAGGAACCACCGACGTCTGTCTTGCTGCTCTTTGGGGGGACCGATTCGAAAGGGGTTACACTGAAGTGTTTTCGCTGGCTTGAGGCAATGCCCGGAGATTGGAAGATCACCGTTATCGCTGGGATTGGATTTCAGTTTCTACAGGAACTCAATGCGTTGGCGGCTGGAGCCCGTCATCAAGTCGAGATCGTGGTGGATACCAAAGTTGTGAGTCAATACATGGCAGCCGCTGATCTTGCTATTACGAGTGCGGGGCGGACGGTGTTTGAACTGGGAAGCCTCGGCGTGCCTATGTTGGTGGTTTCCCAGAACGCGAGAGAACGAGATCATATTTTCGCCCGTGAATCACAGGGGACCGTTTATCTCGGTGATGCCGATGTTCTCGATGCCGAATCATTCCAATCCAATGTCCAGGAACTGATCGCGAGCCGACTGTTGCGCGAAAAGATGCGAGCCGTCCTCCAAGAGGCGGAGCTCGGCAAAGGAATCGATAAGGTCCTTGGCCTTATTCAAACTCAACTAGCCCAGGAAAATCACGTTGCGATATGAAAATAGATCGAATCGGTAGCACCCAACTGGGACCGAGCTTTCCCTATTTGATTTTGGAAGCCGGAGTTAACCATGAGGGGAATCTCGATCGGGCCCTCGAGATGGTCGATGCCGCGGCAAAGGTTGGAGCCCCGATGATAAAGTTTCAGAGCTACAAGGCGGATTCGTTAGCGAGTCGACAAAGCCCAGCGTACTGGGATCAGACTGAGGAATCATCCGATTCTCAACACGCCCTGTTTCGGAAGTTCGATGGATTGTCGGTGGGTGACTATGTGACACTTGCCAAACGTTGCCGTGAACGCGGTATCGAGTTTTGCACGACGGCTTTCGATGCCGCATTCGTTGACGGTTTAGCTCCTTATTTGCACGTGTTTAAGGTGGCCTCCGCCGATCTTACCAATGTTCCATTGTTGCGGCAGATTGGCTCTAAAGGAAAACCCGTTATAGTATCTACCGGTGCCTCAGAGATGAGTGAGATCCGAAACGCCGTGTCGATCCTTGAAGAAGCCGGTGCGACTGGGATCGGTCTACTGCATTGTGTTTTGGAGTATCCGACTCAGCCCAAGAACGCGAATTTGCTTAGCATCAAAGTGCTTCAACGGGAGTTTCCTGACTACACGATTGGGTGGTCCGATCACGTGAAAGTCACGCATGGAGGGGCCTCGGTCATTGCTGCTTGGGGGCTCGGAGCGAGCATTGTCGAAAAACACTTTACCCTCGACAAGAGCATTCCTGGGAACGACCACTATCATGCTCTGGATGTGTCGGACGCTGCGTCACTCATTGAGCAGTTGCGTTACATGTCAGACCTTCTAGGGAGCGAAACCAAGACTTGTTTGGCCTGTGAGAGTGAAGCCCGGCTGCAAGCGCGTCGGAGCCTTGTCGCGGCTCGAGAGATAGAATGCGGAACATTCATCACAGCCGATATGTTGGTGCCGAAGCGACCCGGGAACGGCATATCACCGGAGCGGTTGGATGATATCGTTGGTCAGGTTGCACTCAGGGATATAGCGGTTGATGAGATGATTCGGTGCGATATGTTCGAGCACGCGAACCATGCCCACTCATTGGAGGTCGTTGGAAAGGGGAAGCTCGTCGTATGAAACCACTCTTTGTACACGTTGGATTGCCGCGGGCGGGATCGACGTTCTTTCAGAATCGCGTGTTTCAAGGCAAGCGCGGCATTTGCTACTTGGGGAAGACTCAGGAGGATTATCCCGAGTGGCTGATGAAGTGGCACTATCTCCCGGAAATCGAATTTGCGGAGCAGGCAGATCGAATCCGCGAAGAGCTGAGTAGTCGTTGCTCTACGAGTAAACCGAACATTCTCTCTTCAGAGATGTTTACCATGTGGGGAGGGAAAGCGAGCGAACAGGCTCGCCGTTTGTATCAGCTGTTTCCCGACGCGAGGATTGTCATCGTACTCCGGGAGCCAGTCTCCCGAATGGTCTCGTTCTATAAAGCGATTGTCGAACGGGACGGCTTTTTTCTACCGTTGAGGAAGATGATCGATTGGAAGGAGATACCGTTTGTCGACTACAAGCGGAAGCCTGTTCAGATCTTGGATTTCCAGTATGACCGGACAGTCGCCGCGTATCGGCGGCTCTTTGGGAAAGAAAGAGTCTGCGTTCTCAAATTGGAGGATATGAAAGAGATGCCACGATCTTTTTGGGGGCAATTGAGTGACTTCTCTCGTATCGGATTTGGTGCTCGAGAGATCACCTTGTCTGAGGATGCCTCCGTGAATGCGTCCCCGACCAATGCCTCGATGGGACGGCTGCGGTGGCAGAACTTTCAACGCCTCGTCAAAGATGCCTGGACGGACTCCCCATCGCACCAAAACCATCCTGAATGTGAGGAATGGAGTTCGGAGGAAATTGTTTCGTCTAGCCTACGCGAGCAGCTCGAGTCGAGTTTGCGGAATCGATGCGCCTACTACTACGGTTGATTTGCTGCCAGTATGATTGCACTTATTGATAGTGGATTGGGAAATCTTAGTTCGATAAGGAACGCGCTGACCCAGTGCGGTAGCGATGTTCGGATTGTGTCCTCAGCCTCGGAATTGAAGAGAGCGAATGGAGTGATTCTCCCGGGGGTGGGTTCGTTTGGAGACGCGATGGACAAGCTGCGGCAAGCGAATTGGATTGAAGCCCTTGATGATGAGGTCCGAGGCAACGAGATGCCTTTTTTAGGGATTTGTCTGGGTATGCAGGTACTCGCATCCCATGGTTTGGAAGGAGGCGATTCATGCGGCTTGGGGTGGATCGATGGGACTGTGGAACGAATTGAACCGGCAACACCGACGACACGTCTGCCTCACATGGGGTGGAACGACGTGAGTTTTGAGCGAGAAGAGTCAGGGATGAGTGCTGGGCTTAACGGGGATTCCGTCTTTTATTTCATGCATAGTTTTTCCATTAGAACGTCGAGCCAAGAGGTGGTGAAGGGGGTGACGGACTATTCCGGCCCAGTGACTGCTTGCCTGGAGATGGAGCACATCTGGGCGACGCAGTTTCATCCGGAGAAAAGCCAACGAGCTGGCCTTCGCGTCTTGAAAAACTTTGTGCGAATGGCGGAGGAACGCCGGTGAGTCTTAAGTCTCGACTGATACCCGTGCTCTTGTTGAAGAACGGGCTGTTGGTTCGGAGCCAACAATTCGTAACGCATCAAATTATTGGGAACCCCTATAATGAAGTGGCTCGCTTCAGTGAATGGTGTGTGGATGAACTTATTTACCTTGATATCACCCGCTCGGGTGACGCCGATTTAAGGCGGGATGATTTGAAGTCAGGTGATCGACCGGACTTTCTTTCAATATTAGAGACGGTTGCGACGACCTGTTTCATGCCACTGACTGTGGGGGGGGGCATTCGCTCGATTCAAGATATGCGAGATCGCTTTTATCGAGGTGCCGATAAGGTGACCTTGAATACTCTGGCCTTGAAACAGCCGGAGGTAATTACTAGGGCAGCGAATATGTTCGGATCTCAAGCGATCGTATTGAGTGTGGATGTCCGTTCTCATCCGACGGGCGAGTACGAAGTGATGGGAGGCAATGGAACAATCCGCACCGGCCGGCAGGTGGAAGACTGGGTTAGGGAGATGGAATCTCGCGGAGTCGGAGAAGTCTTACTGCAGAGTGTGGATAGAGATGGAATGGCGGGGGGCTATGATTGTGAGCTGATTCGTCGTGTTTCGAACGCTGTCAACATTCCAGTAATCTGCTGTAGCGGCGTCGGACGATTTGAAGACTATGCGGCAGGCATTGAGGCGGGCGCTTCGGCCGTCGCAGCTGCCAATATATGGCATTTTAAGGAGCTTTCGGATCGCCAGGGAAAACGAGCCTTGGCGGCGGCGGGAGTGGATGTCAGGCGTTTCTATGTCCCTCCTCGGCCTTCGGTCTTACGCGGGAGAAGGCGGCAGCGTCCTTCGTCGTCTCGGTCGCTCGATAACAGAACCGGATTGAACAGCACGGCGCTGCAAGAAAAAGGAGCTTTAGCATGAAATACTGTAGTCGATGTGTTTACCCCGCTGCTTCAGCGATGCCATTGAGTTTTAACGAAGACGGTGTTTGCACCGGGTGTCAAGTTGCGGATCAGCGTCGCTTGATCGATTGGGATTCGCGTCTGGCACAATTTCATCGTGTCGTTGACGAATATCGGTGTGGGAATGACTACGATATTCTTATACCCGTGAGTGGGGGGAAAGATAGTTACTATCAAGTGCATCTGGCAACGAAGGTGCTAAATTTGAAGCCCCTCCTAGTAACCTATCACGCCAATAATTTTGTTCCTGAGGGAGAATATAATCTCCAGCGGATGCGGGAAGTGTTTGATTGCGATCACCTCATTCTTCGGCCCGGCGAGGGGATGTTAAAGAAGATGAACCGCCTGGGGTTTCGCTTGCAGGGAGATATGAATTGGCACAGTCACTGTGGGATTTTTACCGTGCCGATTCAGGTGGCAGTCCGCTACAACGTACCGCTGATCCTGTGGGGGGAACATGGGTTCATGGATCTTGCGGGAATGTATTCGTATGACGATTTTGTCGAGTTCACCGCGAAGTTCCGGCTCGAACATGCTATGCGGGGTTATGATTGGGATGATCTTACCGATGAAGGATTGACCCGATTGGGGCGTCCCGAGTTGGCGGAAGGGCTAGAAGAAAAAGATCTTAAGTGGGCTCAGTATCCTTCCGATGATGAACTAGATGCTGTTGGCGTGCGAGGTATCTACACGAGTAATTTTGTGCCTTGGGATTCCAATCGCCATGTGGAGCTTGTTATGAAGGAATACGGGTGGCGTCCCTCAGTAGAGCCGTTTGAGCGTACCTATCGACGCTTCTCGAGTCTCGATGATCGGCACGACGTTGGCGTGCACGACTACCTGAAATTTGTGAAATTTGGCTATGGTCGGGCCTCCGACCATTCCTGTCATGATATTCGGGAGGGGCAGCTAAGTCGGTCGGAAGGAATTGAGCATGTTCGACGCCTTGATCATGTCAAGCCGGTGAAGGACTTGGCTCGTTGGCTGGAGTATGCCGAATTTGACGCAGATGAGTTTGATCATACTTGCGACTCATTTCGTGATCCTCGAGTTTGGAACATCAAGGGTGGAAAGTGGGTGAAAGCAAATATCTGGGGCACAGAATCCGACTACGGAGACGTCTGCTTGAGCGCCGCAGAAACCGCTGCCTTCATAGAGCGCCGTGACCAACTCAAAGAGGGTGGAGACGGTCAGCGGAATGATCTAAAACGCAAACGAAACGAAAGGGCGCCTGAAGCGATTGCCGCATTATAAGCGACATTGCTAAGGAAAGGATCAGGCAAAAACCCAGAGGCGCGACAGAAAAGAAGGAACTAGCTATCGCTGCGATTGAGAGCGCCAATGGAATGGTCGCGCTCGAGCATCGTCCGCATCGCGTCGCGAATGACCTCGCTCATGTTGTTGTAGAGGCCAGCTTCGATTTTTTTCTGGGCCATTTCCTCGAGAGCAGGGGTGAGTGAAATTAACTGTAGAGATTCAAAGCTCATAGTGTTTTAACGCGTGATTTGATCCGACGGTGCGGAAAAATTGCGAGGCCGTCAAGTCGCGTTTTGGATATTTTTGGCGAAAAACGTCTATTTTTTGTTGCTTATATTGTTAATGCCCTTAACCGCAATGGTTTAGACGAGATCCGACGACGTGATTTGAAGGACTGTTTTGTGCCCTCGCGTCTTGTCACGCCGGTTCTCTCGATGGCAAACGGTGACTCCTTGCCGGAGAAGGTCGGATTTTGTTTTCGATTTTTCGGTCTAATCAGGTGATTATTCGCCCCAATGAAACGAGATGCTGCCTGGATTCCCCGAGAACGCGAGGAATCGTTATGCCCATGTAAGAGCAAGTTCAGCTACGGCGACTGCTGCATGCCGTTTCATCACGGACGAGCGAAACCGAAGACGGCTGAGCAGCTCATGAGATCCCGCTTTAGTGCTTATTTCTTTCGTTTGGTAGACTATTTAGTTGAGTCAACCCATCCAGATTCTCGAGAACCGGGGTTGAAAAAAGAGCTCGAGAAGACGATTCACCAGGTTAATTGGAGCTTCCTGACGATCGTCGATGTCTCTAAAGGGGGAGCAGAAGACAAAGTTGGTAAGGTCGAATTTGTCGCTAATTATTTCGTCAATGCCGAGCCCTTCGAATTGCACGAACGATCGCGTTTTAAGCGATATAAGGGCATTTGGAAGTACTTGGACGATAAGGGCTAAGAGAGAAAATCCTAAGCACACGATCGGTGATAACTTGCCCTCAAGAGTGGCAGAGATGTCCAGTCTTTGGACTTCTTTGGGGAACCTCCAGCAGGATCCTGTAGCCACGTTGGGCAGCTCTGCGGTTGAATCTACTCGATTCGATTGCTTCCTTGGAGGACCGGGTTGCCGATCGCCAGCCTGGGACTCCGCTTGACTTCTCAGCCTTCTTTGCAAGTTCGTTCCCTCTTGTCCTCGGAAAATGGCCTAGGAACTCTACTGTGGCTCGCCTTGGCGGTCCGGCTCTGATGCTTGGGAGGTCCTAGAGTTTGCCGCCCGGAAGTTTTTTATCTTTCTCTGAAACGTTTTCAGCTGAGCGCGATATATCCTCTTTAGAAACCGGAGATATTGTGGAACGACTTTCAGACAGTGAAGCGATGCAGCGAGTCCATGGGGGGAACTCCAGCTTGCTCGGATTGTTGTTTGAACGCCACCGTGGAAGTTTGTTTGGGAGTTTCTTTCGACGAACCGGGGATGCTTCGTTAAGTGAAGACCTGGTTCAGGATACGTTCTTTCGGGCCTACAAATACCGAGAATCGTTTCGGAGTGGTCAGGAGTTCTTGCCCTGGCTTCACCGAATAGCCAAAAATGTACTCTATTCCGCGCTACGAAAGAATGGACGCATGCCCAAGTCCATGGATGATGGCGAGTTGCTTTCTCAGGTCGAATGCGAGCGTCCTTCTCCTGATCAGGTTTCTTCGCAGTCCATTGAGCGGGACTATCTCTACCAGGCCCTCGAAACACTCCCGGAGCAGCAGCGCCAGCTGATTGTGTTGCGACGAATCGAAAACCGGTCGTATGCCGAGATCGCTGAGCTTCTCGGCTGTGAATTGGCTCCACTGAAGGTCAAGGTTCACCGAGCCTATCTCGTGCTCCAGAAAACGGTCTTGGCGATGACTCAGGAAACGAAATCATGAACTGTGATCAAGCAAAAGAGAGATTGGCCGCAGCCATGGATATTGGGCGATCGGATCCTGAGGCGGATCAGCATTGTTTGTCCTGCGCGGAGTGTGCCGATACGAAACAGGGCTTGGAGACGCTTTTCTCCAGGCTCGATGACTTGCCTAAGCCCGCAGCGGTAAGTGGCGAAGCGTTTCTTGAGACCTTACCCCATCCTCCGGCAGCGCGGCAGGGCTTGGGGGAGACCTGGCGAGAGTTATGCGAATTATTGGCGCGGCAGCCAGCTGTCGGGATTGGGTTGGCTTTAGTGTGTTTCTCGATGGGAATCTTGGTTTCACGCCCGGCTGGGAGTCCCGTCGGAACGATTGAAACGATTGAAACTGTGAGAACGCTTGAATCGCTGACCGAGAAGATTGCGGCGTTGGATGAAGCGGTGGCGATCGTTCAACTGGAACAAGTTTCCGCAAGTGAGCGACTTGAAGGCTTAAGCTGGATCGGCAATCACGGTACCTCTGTCTCTTATACACATCTGACGCTGCCGACGA
>CAJXVR010000365.1 GCA_913061285.1 uncultured Verrucomicrobiota bacterium
CGGAGATGTGTATAAGAGACAGCAGGATTGAGTGGTTTCGGGACGCTGCCACTTGTTCCAAACGGAGCGGCGATTGACGCCGGTCGGAATGACTCAATGGATCCAGGTCTGACTGAAGATCAGCGCGGTTTTGAACGGATCCTCGACGGCAATTCCGACGGGACGACCCTTGTCGACATTGGCGCCCACGAGTTTGCCGGGGTCACGATCACGGTGAAGGACAGCGCGGGCAATACGCTGGCTCCGGGCGGCACGTTCCAATTTCCGAGAATGGGCGTCCTATCCGACATCTCCGAGACCTTCACCATCATGAATGATTCAAGTTCACTGCGATCGGTCGAGCTGAATATCGACCGCAGCGCTCTAAGCTCGTCCCCGTTTTTGTACGCCCAGAACATCGGCACAAGCCGATTGCAGCCAGGAGAGAGCACGAGTTTCGGCATTCGGATCAGCGCGAATCCCGCAGGCGTCTACTCAAGCGAGATTTCCATTCCTCATTCCGGAGATCGGAACAATCCCTTTCGGCTGGCCCTCAACGTAGAGATCGAAGCACCGGATCTGGATGTTTCTGTTGATGGCGCCTCGATTGAAAGCGGGGCGAGTACCGAGATCGATTTCGGCATTCGCGAGTCAGTCGATCACGTGATGAACAAATCCTTCACCATTCAAAACAACTCCCTGTCTCCGCTCGCCGTTTCCAACCTGACCTTGCCCGATGGATTCGTCTTGACGGGATCCTTTCCCAGCGAGGTGGCGCCGTTGCAATCCGCTCAATTCACGATCCAATTCGACGCCGCCACACACGGCGTCTATTCCGGAGACCTGACATTCGACACCAACGATCCCGATGAGTCGGTATACCGCATTTCAATCGTGGGAACGGTCACGGCGCCGAGCATGGAAGTTTGGCTCGGCGACGCCAACATCTCAGACGGAACCGCATCTCAAATCGACTTCGGTCGCCACGACAACGGCAGTCCGGGAGCGAACAAAACAATCACCATCAAAAACACGGACAACTTTTGGCCACTGTCTTTGACGAGCCTGTCACTACCCACGGGTTACAGCCTAGTCGGATCGCTTCCCTCCGAGGTGGCGCCGTTGCAGTCGGAGGCGTTGACGGTACAATTCAACGCTTCGACGCCGGCGATTTATACGGGCGCCATCGCCTTTGAGACCAACGACTCTAATCAGCCGGCTTATGAAATTTCCGTCATCGGCTCAATCGGGGCCGCCACAATCATCGTCTCCAATTCGGCGGAGCAGGGTCCAGGATCGCTTCGTGAAGCCATTGAACACGGCGTCGCGCTCGGCGGGACCGTCACGTTCGATCCCAGCCTGAATGGGGTGCACATCCGTTTGACCACGCCCATCGAACTGATTCGAGACGTCACCATTGACGGCTCGGGTGTCGATGTGTCCCTGTCAAACACAGGGGGTGGTTCCGTCTTTCGAACAGAGCGAGAGACTGTGGTTGTGCTCGACTCGTTGACGCTCTTGGTCGAAAGCACTGCCGACGACGGTCTCATCTATAATACCGGCCGGCTCATCGTAAAGAATTCAACGCTTAAGGGACATTCTTCGTTCCAAGCGCCAGGTATCGGAAGCATCGGAATCTTCATTGACGAAACACAAGAACGCATCTTCGCTGAATTGAGTGTTGAGAACACCGTGATCGAGGAGACTCGGTCACGCTACTGGCAGGGTGGAGGGATTTGGAGTCGCAGTACCAACATCAACCTGGTCGACGTCACGATTCGTGAATGCACTTCTCCCTCGGAAGGCGGAGGCATCTATCATCGCCTTGGAACGCTGACCATGCAGGGCTGCCTGATCGAAGGTAACCGCTCCGAAAGCTACGGCGGCGGAGGCATCTACGCGGAGGGGACCGCTGTCGAAGAGATCGAAGTCAACATCTCCAGCTCGACGATTATCCGGAACAACAACGCCTTGCGGGGCGGAGGAACGTCGCGGGGCGGAGGAATTGCCGTCATTAACGGAAAGCTAGAAGCCAGCGAGTTGGAAGTCAGCGGAAACACCGCCGGCATAGGCGCCGGATTGTTCGTGGATGCCCCGAACCATACCGCCAAGCTGGACGGTTGCTCCATTCGGGACAACCGCATCGAAGACGGCGGGGCAGCCCAAGGCGCCGGAATCTACTGCCGGGGATCTCTCGAAATTCTACGCTCAACCATAAGCGGCAACCGTTCCAGCGGTTTCGTCAATGCCCAAGGAGGCGGCATTTACGTCGATGTTCCGTCCGGTGAATTTCGTCTACGGGAAAGCACCATTAGCGGCAACGAAGCGCATCGCGCCTACAGCGGGCTGTATGATTTTGGCGATATATCCGGCGGCTCGAACGCCCTCGGCGGCGCCCTCTTCCTTACGTCTTCGAGCCAGGAGAATCCGTGCGCGATCGAGAACTGCACGATTGTTGGTAACGTTTCTTCGATCATTTCCGATCCCGGCGCGATGCCGTCGAATCGCTTTGCGGGAGGCGTTTATCTCGGCGGCTGGACTTCGTTGACGGTGTCGGGCTCGATCATGGCCGGCAATAGTTCCCCCTCAGAATATCGCGATGTCAGTGCCGGGACAAACGCGCAATTCGTTGGCAACCAGTACAATCTTATTGGAGATGCCGGTCCCACAGTCGGTTTTGATTTCGCGGGAACGGATTCCAGCTTTACTACTCTTGGAATCAGCAACCTAGCTGACGTGCTTGAGCTGTCATTGCAGGACAACGGCGGGGCCACCCAAACACACCGCTTGGTTTCCGGAAGCCCGGCGATTGACGCGGGCAATCCACAAACAGCGATGGCAGCAAACAATTGGGATCAACGGGGCGCGGGACACCTACGTGTAAACGACGGCCTTGGCGTGGGAACCGCACGAATCGACATCGGGGCCGTCGAGTATCCTCATACTGAACCCGTAGTCATCGAAACTCCAGCAGCCGAAGTGATCGGACGCCTTATCTTCTACAACAATTCCGCTTGGGACGGACACACCGCTGGCTCAAGCGGACTCGATGACAACGCGATCGCCACAGATAAATCGGCTCTACTACCCGGGCAAGTTGCCACATTCTCAAACTACACGAGCTACAGCCGCGGGATCAACGGGATCATGATTGATATCGCTCACTTGCCAGGGAGTCCCAGTTCGGCGGACTTCACCTTTAGAACCGGGAACAATGACGATCCAAGCTCATGGAACGCGGCCCCAAGTCCTGCCTCCATCATCGTCCGATCCGGTGCCGGAGCGAATTCATCCGACCGAATCACGATCATCTGGGCAGACAACGTCATTCAGAGACAGTGGCTTCAGGTCACTGTCCTGGCGACCAGCGCGACCGGACTCAACACATCGGACGAATTCTACTTCGGCAACGCCATTGGTGAATGCGGCAACTCAGCAAGCAACGCCTTCGTCGATGTCTCGGACGAAAACGCATCACGACAAAACCCGCGGAATTTCCTGAACTTGGGCCCGATCACCGACATCTACGACTACAACCGGGATCGCAAGGTGGATATCTCCGACCAAAACATCGCGCGCAACCACAACACCAACTTCCTCACCGGTTTAAAACTAATCGACCTCACTAGTGCAGGTTCACAAGGCGCGTTAACCACGATGAGTATGAATCGTCGTCCGTTCGCTCGCGAGTTGGCTGGCACGGGCGATGGAACCGAGAGGGACGAATCGATCGGAGACGGATCGGTTTCCGAACCTGTTCTTCAAATCCATCCTCTGGCCGACGGATGGCTTTTGCTTGGGGCCGAAAATATTGGGAACGAGGACTACGTTCTTCAGACGACCGGCAATGCCTCCTCCCCCCGTTGGGAAGCTGTCCCTGTGAACCCCACCCGAGATTCCAAATCCGGCGAGCTGCAATGGATAGTCAACAGCCAGGCAGGTCAAGCCATGGGTTTCTTCAGAGTCGTTAAGGCAGCTAGTTCCAGGGCAAGCAAGCGGTAGTCCCGTATCAGGGTGCCTTGATGGGCGTTCTCCTCGAACCGTTGACTCGCTCTCAAGAACAAGCGTTCACCTCTCAACGGACTAAGCAGAATCCCTGAGCACAAATCTCCTCGCAAAGTTACCCGCATACGCCCTGATTGCCCGAATACGGGCGATCAGGGCGTTTTTCAAATAACACCCGCTAGCCATTACCAATCACAACCATTTCATTTCCAACGGGTTATACCACCGACGGCCAACGGCACCTCAAGTGCTTTCTAGAAAGCTGCACGAAAGGTCAAAGAATCGAACACCTCAATCTGATGAAAAAACCGCTCAAGATACTCCGTGATTGGGCCCTGGCCCACAACTTCCACTTACTTGCCCTCTTGCTCAACAGTTGGCAGCTCAGTGCAGCTTTCTGCCTGGTAATCTCTTGCATCGTCTTGACACCTCTCACCTGCTGGAAAGTGATACCGGTCACTCCAGAGGGAGTTACCCCAAGGTTTAAAGTCAGTCTGCTAGATTTGGCCCAGGCAGCCGCATTTTCCCGAAAAGCCAAGACGATTGATCCAGAAAATGACCTCGAGACATACTTCAACATGCTTACTCGAGCGATCGGAAACTGTCCCGGCAGTCTGCCCTACAATCGCGACTATTTAAACGCGCTCACGAAATACGATCGATCACGCCAGCATTGGCGAGATGCCGCTAGGACCAGCCAGTGGATCCTTAAACTTAGCCAGAACAACAAGGTCGATCTCGACCTCACCCTAAAGGCATTCAACCTCTACGGGATGTACGACTATACCGTTAGTGTCTACGAAGGAAACCCCGCCCGCTCTAGCGGCAAAGCCGAGCGGGAATACCTGCTCGCCCTCTTCGAGATTACGCCAATCGACGAGTTTAGAACGATTTGGGACGAAAAGAACATTGAACTCGGCAACGACCCAGAATTGAGCCTAGTTCAGTCGGCCCTCGATGCACTCTCACAAACCCCGGATCTTGCCACTGCGGGGCTGAAACACCTCGACAAGGCCAGCCAAACCCTCGAGCTAGAATCGAAAGCCCTTCGACTTCGACTCTCCATCGCTCGCCATCAAAACGACACGGAAGCCTTCGAAGCAGCGTTTGACCAACTCGAGGAAACATTTCAAAGCACAGCCTACGATCACATTGCCTACTGGAACGTTCTCGTAGATGCCGGACGTGGCGATGAAGCAATTCAGGGCGCGACGGCCTATAATGCTAAACCAAGAACGGCGAGAGAAGTTATGAGCATCGGTAACGCCTTCTATGGGTTGGGACTCTCAGACCTCGCCATTCGATACTTGGCCCGGTACGGGAACGACCATGGTTTCGTTTCGGGCGCCAAGTTTACGCAATCCGAAATCCTCATCGAATCCGAACAGTGGGCCGCCCTCCATTCACTTGCGAGAGAGATCCGAGCAACGGACGGCGTTGATCAAGCTCATCTTGGTTTCAGTCACTTTCTCGACACCAAAGCCTACCTTGGAGAGGGTCGGAAATCAGAAGCAAGTCATGCTGCCCAGCAACTTACCTCTTACTCTTTTGAAGAAAGTCATCTCGGTCTCTATATCGCCTCCAACCTCTGGGATCTAGGTTTCATCGAAGCCACAATGGATATGGTATGGGAAGAGCGAACTCGCTACCACAGCACTCCCATCTTTTGGGAACTCTGCTTTCGAGCCGCAGTGGCCTTAGGCCAAGGATCAAAGGCCTTAATCGCGTCAGAGAATCTTTACCGGATCGAACCAGACAATCTACTAACCCGGGCCAACTATGCCGCCATTCTCTTGTCCGAGCGGAAGGACATAGATCGGGCTCTCGTGTTAACCCACGAATCGGTTCGGGGCGTCCCGAACAGCATGTATCTCAGAGTGAATCATGCCCACGCGCTCCTCCTGAATCAGCGCCTTCCAGAGGCTGTTAATGTTCTGGAAAAAATAAACGTGAAGGCACTCTCCGATGATGGGATCAACGCCTATCGATACGCCAGCTTGGAACTATTCATCGCGTTGGGCAAACTCAAAGAAGCCCACAATCTCGCCCAAAACATTAGTCCGGATAGACTTCTACCGGGAGACCGATCGCGACTTGGCCTTCTCCTTCGCAAGTTGGACCAGGCTACTCTCCTCTAAACACCTCTCTTCGCCACTTCGCCCAGAGACCCACAGGAAACGAAAACTTGTAAGGGCGTCCAGTGCCAACGGGTCGCCCTCTTCTACGCCCTGCTCGATTCGAAATCTACAAGGAACCCGCCCCGAGTGCCCGCATACGGGCATTCACAGCAATAGCTCTCTCGGCAAACTGAACACTTCAAATTTTGCAACCTGCTTTCCATCAGAGACTTAAGACAATCAAGCCAACCGGCATCTCGATTGCTTTTTAAAATCGTCACTCAAACAAGACTAAGAAATGAACAAAATCATATACACCATTCAATCGACAACTCACGCTCTCCACAGTCGCCTCGACTCGATACGCCCAGCGGTTGTCGCTACCCTAGTCTCGCTCGTCGGATTTTCAGGCGCTCACGCAGCCGTCATCGTCGATCTTCCTGACCTGAACCTCATTCCTAATACAGCCGGTCAATCATTTGAACTGACCGTCTCAAACGACGGCGGCGGCGTGGATGTCACCGGGATCCAACTGAATTTGCAAGTCGCCGACGGGGGTGCCGAAGCGGGCGGCTCGACGGATGGACCATCAATCACGGCAGTAGACATCTTCACAGGAACGATCTTCGAGAATAACAACAACGGCCTGACCGGAGGTATCGCTGTGCCCCAGATATTTGCAGGAGGCACGTTAACCAGTTCAGGAACGGTCCAGATTCCCAATGGATCGTCGACGCTCGCGTCCGTCACATTCGACACCACCGGTTTTTCATCGGGAATCTTCACCTACACGGTGGAAAACACACTCAATGGCTCGATGAAATACACGACTAGCGGCGCAGACCTGTTCCCGACCTTTGGCTCAGGCTCACTCACAGTAAGTCCCGTCCCCGAACCCTCAACCGTGTTTGGAGCGATCGCATGCCTTACCTTCGTCGGTTTCCGCTTCAGAAGCCATCACTGCCAGCAGAAGGGCAATCGACAGAAATCCTCTTAGTGCTCAGCCCCAGGGCACATGGTCACAGATCCATCGGGAGAACCCAGACGATGACTTCCTGGGTCAACCAACAGCAACCAAGCCCAATCGACAAGAACTATTAGCACTTCTTATTCAAGAAATCAGGCGTCATACTCAATCAAAGAGCACAAACACCTCATGAATCGATCAGACTTTCCCACCCTACCATTCTCAGAAATACTTGTCGTAGACGACGTTCGCTTAAACAGAGAACTCATTGCTGAATACCTAGTAGACTATCATCACAAGGTTTACGAAGCGTGTAGCGGGCAAGAAGCACTCACGCAAATCGCGAATCATCCGATTGATGTTGTCTTTCTAGATCTCACGATGCCAACCATGAACGGGATCCAAACCGCCCACAAAATCAAGTCGAACCCCCACTTCAAGCGCTTGCCACTGATTGCAATGGCTAGCCCGAACACGTCTCGCTACGGGGCTAGTCTTCACGAGATTTTTCACGGATATTTAGATAAGCCTGTTGATCGCATTCAATTCTTCATAACGCTCGGACGAGCATTGCGGTCCGAAGGATGCTCGATAAACCAACAATTCCAGACCGTTCCTGAAGCCTGACAACCAGATGGGGAATTCTAAGTCGTAGTAGGTAGAAATATTCCGATAATAGCCTGTGGGTCGCGAATTCTAACTGGCGCATAGTTGCCGCTTCAGTCGGATCTGCGTAACATCCACGGCATGAATTTGTTGCTCCAGCTGCTTGCCCAATTCTTGCGGTGCGGGTTCTTGATCAAAGATTGGGGATTGGGCCTAAAAGGCCAAGAATTCCCAGGTAG
>CAJXVR010000366.1 GCA_913061285.1 uncultured Verrucomicrobiota bacterium
CTGGGACGAAGAGGCTGTTGACCTTGCCACGGCGAGCCTCGCTCGATCCGCTGGAGCAACTGAAATCCTTAATCTGTTTGCTCGCTATGGGTGCCGTGATTATCGCGATATTGGGCACAAGGCCATTTATGTGGCCAACAGTTGGCGGACGCTTCAGGCCATCGGATGGCATCATGCCGAACCGGTGCTCCGATCCTTGGCCTACGCTCTCCTGGCCCATGGAGGGGCAAACCCCAGTGCTGCCAATCACAGCGCCGATCGCGCGGGAAGGGCTAATCAGGAACGATTGAATCACTTCCGTCGCGGTTGGCAGCGAGGGACGCGAGATCCCCAAGCCATGCTCGACCTGGCGCAGAGTTTTCGCGGTGAATCCGATCTTGAGGCCTCGACCCATGCCTTTAATCTGGTCAATTCAGGAATCGATCCCAGCTCCCTCTGGGATGCGATCTTCAATTTCGCTGGCGAACTGCTTCGCCGACATCCCGGGCTTGTTTCCTTGCACGCGATCACAACTGCCAACGCACTCCATTTTGCCTATCAGAACTGCGGCACGGAAGACACCCGTAAACAGCTCTTGTTGCAAGCCTGTGCCTTCATGCCCTTATTTCGCGGAGACACCGTCAAGCAGAATGAAGACCGATTCGATCAAACAACTGTCGAACCGGTGTCGACCAACGAAACGGAGGCGATCGACGAGATTTTTTCGGGTATGACTCGAAAAAATAAAGCCCAATCCGCGGCCCGGGTCTTTCATTATCTTGAGTCCGGTCATTCACCACGCCGTTTGATTGATACCGCTCGGCGCTTTCTCTTCCTCAAAGGGAGCAATTCCCATGACTACAAGTTTTCTTCTGCCGTCATGGAAGATTTTTACTCGGTATCACCGGAGTGGCGAAATCATTACCTGGCGGCCAGTGTGTTTCGACTTCGCGGTCCCGCTGCTCCTACCAATCAGCTCGTCGAACGAATCAATGCCGCTCTCAGCTGAAGAATAGAACCTTTCAGGCGAGCGCCAAGACTTGTTCCAATGCAAGCGGCTCCCAGGGGCGTTTGGGGGCATCCTTTGATAGCTTTCGATCTATGGACTTCTCGTTGCTTGCAGTGGAGGCATGCTTTCTCGTTGGGGTGATCTCATGTCAGGATTGATACGAGCTTAGATCAGGATCAGCGGATGGGAATAGCGAACGAAAGGTGATTCTTGAGCCCGGATCACTTGGATAGGCACCGATGGGGGTGAAGGAATTCATAGTGAAGAAGAAGGGGAAAGGGGGCGGTTCGGCATCGTGCTTACTTAAGGACCTTACTCTTCCGGCAGATTCTGAAAACCGTGATTTCTGATCATCACGAGCGAAACTCACGGCAGCGAGACCTACTTCGCCATGAACCGATCGAGATATCCGCTTTGCTTCACGAACGTGAGTGAATCTTTGAAATTCAGAATTTCATGAATCGCGTGTTTCTTGTCCTCTTGTTTGGCAAAAAACGCTTCGGAGATCTTGTAACCCATCCAATACCCCAAATCGTTGGGGCGGTCATCTTTCCCGCTCGTCCCGTAGAGCCAGTCCGTGTATTTGTCCGTCGTCATGATATCAACGAATTCCCTGCAGAGTCTCTCTTCGTGCTCAGTGCCATATCGAAAAGGCACGAGATTGATGTGTTCTCCCGAAATCAGCTCACCGATAAAATCCGCGCTTCCCTCCGCGATGGCTTGCTCGAGAAGGGAATTGTTTCCTGACAGATCCTGTTGGTAGTGAATCAACTCGTGCGCAATCAGTCCCACTAAGCCGTCCAAACTCTCTAACATCTCGGTCCCAACGATCAGTCCGTTTTCCGAAGCCGTTCCTCCCGATGTGAAGCGACCCATGATAAAGTACACGGGAGGAAACTTCGCTTCAGGATACCAGAATTTCAGAGCCGCGTAACTCGCTCGCACTCTCTTACTCTTGCTTTCGAGGTCGTTGAGGATGTGTCTCGACTTCAGATAGTCCTGTTTCCTTGTCAAGACCGTTTGGTACAATTGCTCAACATCCAAGTAATCTACAAACGGCTTGAGCCCCTCTGAAGCGTTGTCCAGATATTCCCCAAAGGGGTTTCCGTTGGTAGAATCCAGCTTGTCGAACACCTGCCAGAACTTATCATAGTCCCTTGTAACAAAGGCGGCATCCAAGGGATTCAGGGAGAACTTGACTTGTCCATACGTCATTTCCCTGCCACCCAGAACAAGCAGCACCACACACAACCATCTTTTCATATCTTACCGTTAAAAACCTGAATCACCTTCCAACACCGTCTTCGGAACGTTCCAACAAAAAGGCAAACCGGGGCAGTGCGTGATTCGTCCCTATCATTGCTCGATTTGTCTTTGAGTTGTTCTCGTTAACCGATGTGACGGCCCTTGGAACAGTGGATGGATGGCCCATGCATCACATCTCTAATTCGGACGTTCGACCGATAACCATCTTGCCCTGCCGGTACCATGCTATCAGCGGCTTCCGCTCGTCATTCTTAGGCGTTTCCTGCATGACTCCGAGCGTCAAGTTCCTCTCCCTTCACAGAACCGGGTCGCAGCGACGCTCCTCCGGGCTATCCGAGGTTAAAACGTCCTGTCACTCAGTTCTCAGTATTTTTTCCATCTTTCTTCCTTTGGCCAACTCATCTACGAGCTTGTCGAGATACCGCACTTGTTGGATCAATGGATCTTCAAGGTCTTCCACTCGGTATCCACAGATCACGCCCCGAATCAAGTGAGCGTTGGGATTGAGCGTAGCGTCCTTGAAAAAACGTTCAAAGGTCACTTCGTTCTTGATGAGGGCGTTCAGCGTTTTTTCATCATATCCGGTGAGCCACTGGATGACTTCGAGGAGTTCTTCTTTGGTTCTGTTTTTCTTTTTAGTTTTAGCAAGGTAAAGCGGATAGATCGATGCGATCGTCATGTTGGCTATTCGCTCGGCAGTTCCAGGAGGTGGTTTCTTCATGGCGATTCGATGTTTTTCTAGGTCTGGAAGGATTCTATAATCGGCTCAACACTCCCGGGAAAAGTCTCTGGCTGAATAGTCGAATTGATCGTTTTGGTAGTGTTCTAGAAACTAGATTTCTGTGGGCTGATCTCGAGCGAGGCCTCTTGCCATGGCTAGTGCCATTCGTCGAAGCTTCGCTCAAAGAATTCCTCGTCATGGTCCCGGCGTTCGCGCCATGAGCCTTCGCTGTTCGAATCACGAAGTTCTCGGGCGACGATATAGCGTCTGGTTTCGATAAAGCGAAGGACATCGTAGACTGTCTCTTCAAACTCCATCAGCCGATGAATGTTTGTGGGATTTGAAGCCAAATGTGGGCGGATTCTCTGGTATAGGAAGGCAACGTCCTTCCGAAGCTCGTCTTCGTCCCACACGTTCCTGAGAATGAAGCTGAGGGATTGGGTGTAACGGGACTTGCCTTGCTCGGTTTGGAGAAGGGCGCGAGCGAGGATGCCGCCCTGGGGGTGGAAAACAGTGGCTCGCCAGTCCTCAAACAACTGATCGCCCCCATGGGGCATGAACTCGAAGAGCTCGGTCGTCGGATGGCGGTAGAGACGATAATTATTCGGGGCATGATACCCGTCCCAGTGATGGAGGAGGGATTCCATGGCGAGGAACCTCGAAAAGGAATCCAAATTGACCCAGCGAGACAAGCTTGCCCAGGGATTCTCATTGTCAGCCCTCTCGATCGCCCGCGTGAGGGAGCGAAGATCACTGCGATCTTCCTTATCCTGATTGCTGTCCAAGTCGAGCTCACGCCACTCCGTGACATCACCCGGGCCTTCGTAGAGATTGCCACCACCCTTGCCGAACCATCGGTTGAGGTAATCTTTGGTGACGGCTTCGACTTGGACGTAGAGCCCGAAGGAGCGACCATTCACTTCGAGAAGAGCATGGGTGGTGCGCGGGGCTGGAATGCCTGCCTTGCGAAAGAGCTGGTAGCCCAGGGTTTCCCGTATGTAGCTAGGATCCTGGACAGCGTTGTTGAGAATGATTCGGCGCAGGCCGTGATAGCGTTGGCCTTTGATGAATTGGTTGAATTTGATGGTGAAGGCGGTCTTCGATGTTTCATCCAGAGGGCGAAAACTGCCCCAACCTCCCTTGATTCGAACGCCAACGTTTTCATAGCGATCATCGCCTGCATAGAAGGTCGCCCGAACGTAATGTTTTGGTTCTTCTTGTAGCAGCTCTTGGGCTTCCTCGGAGATCACGAGTTGATAGCGATGAGTGGAAGCAGCGTTGAAGACGGGATGGTCCGATTCCTGTCGCGGGCTTGAGATTCTCTCAGACTGGGTTGCCTTGGCGATCCTAGCAGCGATCGGGACGAGAGCGTTTTGGGTGGATATGGAATCTGGAAAAGGGTGAAGGAGGGCTAGGATCTGTTTCGCGAGGCGGGGGTTTTCTTCTGCCCAAAGCTCCGCTCGCGAAAGCAGTTCTTGAGCTAGCTCTTGGGGAGAAGGGCGGTCTTCTTCCCGGCTGTCCGTTTCTTCCCGATGATCTTCTCTCTCCAAAGGGTGTCGTTCGTCTTCAACGTCTTCCTCGCGTTCCATAGGTGCGACTTGATGGAGAAAGGCCTCGGCGAGTTCTCCGGTTTCGTGATCGATAGAACGCACGAGACCGATCCTCCGATATTGGAGGTGGCGCTCGCTGGAGCTTTGGAGTTTGTCGGCTAGTCTGACCGGTTGATCCTTCCAGCGCGCAAGATCTCTTGGCTGAATATTGTAGCGCTCGCTTAGAAATTCTGGAATGGCACCGCGTTGGATGAAGGATTCGATGAGAACGACCGCTGCGGAGTCATACTGACGCATGGCAAGGAGGTTTCGGAGCTGGAAGCTTGTTGCTTCTTCTTGCCGTTGCTTCGATTGATTCCCGGCAATCGTTCGAGAGATTTCGGTGCTAATCACGTTCCCGGGCAAGGGGGGCTCTAATCCCCACTCCCGAAGGAGATGTCCGGCGTGTTCTCCTGGTTCAGTCGTTGGGGCATGAAGTTTTATGGCTTCCAGAATGCGGGCAGCCTCGTAGCCCGCTCCAAGACCTGCCAGAACGTGCGCTGCGTGAATGGCTTCGTGGAGCCGATGATGATCTGCTTCGGAATCATCGAGGTTGAGTTGGACCGGTGGGATAGGACTAGGCTCCTGTGCTATTGAAGACGGTGACAGGAGCACCACAAAGCAGAGCATGAGGTAGCGTCGAAGCCTGGGCTTAATCGGGGAATCGATCCGCTGGGGCGCAGCCCTCAAAGAAGCGTTGTGATGATGATCTGTCAGTCGCATGAAAGAAGCCTTGCTTGCTCGATGAATACAAGCTGAAGCTGCGATCCACGCCATTGAAAGTCAAGTCCCACGAGAGAGCTTTGACTGAACCCGGGGGTTAGCGGTGGGGCTCGTATCATGATTTGACTCCGTGACTGGTCGACGGAATGCTTGTCGAGAGACTCTTTGTGGCGTGGCTAGGAAGCTGTTCCACAGTGTCGTTCCGAATGACATTGAAAAGAGCGGGGCGCTTACCTGAGCAATCTGAGAGTTTCTCAGACAAGGTTGTTGCAATGGAGATCAATTTTTACCTCTAAAGGGCCTTCTTACCGGAGCTGGGTGTATCTAGTCGTAGACTAGTTGTGAATGATGAGTAAGATTTTCATGGACGTCACTGTGACGTCGAAACTCTGCGTGGGCTTGAGAATTGTAATCACCTGCCCATACCGGCCAGTAGGGGCGGGCGCGACGACCATCCGGTAGCTGAGTAGAGGACTTGGTGCGAATAAACCAACGCTGTCTGCCATCTTTGAAAAAGCGATTTTCGTGGACTCCCTCGAAGTCACTCAGGTTTTTGCCTGTCGCCAACATTGTTTCCTTCATTTCCTTAATAAGGTTCTCGTAATACTGGATCATTTTCGGCCTCGAACTTTCCCTGATGACGAGATCCCGGAGAGCTTCCAGTGAATGAGGGAATGCTGCCTGTAGATTTTTCCGTAGAGCAAGGGCGAGGGCCTGAGCGATTCCATCCGCGATTCTGTCCACTTTTTTCCCTTCCTCTGCAAGGGTGTTGAGGGCTTCTAATTGCTGAAACTGAATTTCGATGGAGGCCAGCGTTGATCGGGTTTCATTTTCGAGGCGCTCTAGATCTGCGTCGTCCCATTTTGCCGCTTCCATGATGCGTCGGGCTTCACCGCGAAGCTTGAATAGGTCTCGACGGGCTATTCTCGCTTGGGTCCAATCAGATTCGGGGGGAGCGTCTGGGATAGGATGGTTTTCTAGATCGGCTCGAAGGCGCTCGAGTTCCTCGTTCTGAGACGACAACAATTGAAGTCTCTGGCTGAGGAGCGACGTTTTATCTCGTTGTTTTGAGTGTACCCAAAGAGCAATGCTGAGGCTGAGGATAGCTCCCATCAGCATGAGGTAGGCATTCTTCATGGCTGTTTCCTCGCTTGTTCCAATTGAGTGGTTTCGAATTCGTCGAAATCAGAAAGTTGTTCGCGGGAAACGAGTTCCGAATGGCCATCACCAAAGGCGTAGACCCGGTGGTGTTTGCCGTCAAAGAATCGGGTTTCCCGTTCGCGAAAGACGACTAGTGAGCCGTAGTTGTAGTCGTTCAGCCTCCCTTCGTGGGAGACGATGTCCCAGGTGTCCAAGGGGATTCCCATGAAGTTCAGTGTTCCGTCGTCCTCTTCTTCAAGGTTCTTCTGCAACTGGGGGGCCAAATCCTCAAAGCTAGCTGGGAGATGCTGGTCGTGATTGCTGGCATACATCAAGAAAGGGAGCGCCAGATCCTTTCCAACGGACATGGTGGTTAGGCTGAGTTGTTGGAATTCATGACGGGCTTCGATTTCATCCAGGTCTGCTTGTTGTTCGTCGAGCCTACTAGAGAGTTGATTGATCAAGGCCAGTTTCTTGGCCTTCTCTTCCGCCCCTTGTCTCTTTAGCTCGTCTAACTCAGATTTGAGCGTGTCCCGGTCCTGAGCGGCTCGAGAGAGTTTTTCGAACTCAGTGATTTCGTCTTGTGCTCGCTGCCATTCCTGGTGTGCTTCCGGGATTCTTTCGAGCGCCTCCATTCGTTGGCTTTCTTTTGCCAATTCGGCGCTTAGATCGCGGATTTTAAGCTCCTGAACGATGAGCGGGGTTGAGATGCCTGCCAGGGCGAGACTGCTAACGAGAATTGGTTTTTTGATGGTCATGAATTCGGCAGCTACGTTTGCGGTTGAAAGCCACCACGAACTGCTGGCAACGGCGATCGTTTGACCGGTCACCTGAGCAGCCAGTCCGAGGGGGGCGGTTTGTGAACCGAGTAGGGTGAGTCCGGCGATAAGACTTGAATGAGAAGGGGAAAGACCTCCCTGGCGATACCAACGACGCAGGCGATCGAGTGCCCGCGAGATTTGCTTTTGAGCCGCGGCTCTCGATACCCCGGTCTCGTCAGCAATTTCTTGGACTCGTTTTCTGCCGAAGAAGCGTAGGAGGAGTACGTTGCGATCCTTTTCCGAGAGCTCGTTCAGCGCGTCGTCCAGATTGCTGATGAGTTGTTTCTCGTCCTGGTTCAATCCCTGATCTTCTGAATCGTGCCAGGCTAGGGCCTCGCGTTCATGTTTGCATCGGCGCATTTCTTTTCGATTGGAGTTTTTGGCGGCAAAGCAAGTGGCACGATAGAGCCAGCCTTGAAGGACTACTTTGGGACCAATCCGATTGGCTCGCTTGGCCAGGTCCGTAAAGACCTCCTGGGCGATATCCGTAGCCCGTGCATGGTTGCCCGTGAGGCGAAACGCGGTGGCCCAAACTAGATTGAAGTAACGGTCGACGAGACAGCGAAAGGCCTCTTCGGACTGATCTTCAACATAATGTTGCAGTGCCTGTCTCTTATACACATCTCCGAGCCCACGAGACCTCTCTACATCTCG
>CAJXVR010000367.1 GCA_913061285.1 uncultured Verrucomicrobiota bacterium
CTACACTAGATCGCTCGTCGGCAGCGTCAGATGTGTATAAGAGACAGCCCTGCCCTTATCCAGCATCCTGGGCAAGATAACATATCCACCCAAGCGGACCCGTGGGCTCCGTGGTGGTGCCTTCGTCAAATCTGGTCCCGTTATTACCATAATCTATCTATCTCAGTTGCTGTGGCCGAATCGTAGAACCAAACCGAGGCGACAAGCAACTATTATCCGACATGCCGCCGTGGCATGGAACGACGGATAGCGCAGCATCCGAGATTCAAAGCCGCCCCTCAGCGCAGAGGGAGCGGCTCTTGACTTCTTTTCCCGGTCAGGGGCAGCTACTTGAGATCAATCCGCGAGGGCGTGTACTCGAGATGATCCCCGATCTTGGCGACCGTCCCTTCTGCCACGAGAGCAGCGGTGTCTTGGCAAACATGCCGGTGGAATTTCTTACTTACACCATTTTGATCGAGACGATAGATGGTTTCTTTGCCATCAACAGAGACACGAATTCCGTTTTGACAGGTCCTGGTCAATCCGAGTTCACATTTCAAACATAGCCCAGTCCCCTCTAGTTTCTTAACTTCCTGAAGTTCTAAGGTTGTGGCGGTAAACAACGGCTTATCCCCTTCGCTTCCGAGGGATCCGGTGGCGACGATATTGGCAGAACCGGTGCAGACGTTCTTGTGGAAAGCCTTACTCACATCGTTAGCAGCAAAGAGATAGATCACATCCTTGCCACCCTTTGAGAGTTTAATCGCGTTCTGACATTCGGCCGTCTGTCCGAGCTCGCACTTAGCACAAAGCCCTAGTCCCTTAATCGTTGTGAGCTCGCTCTTCGCAGTGGCGTTCGCAACCTTAGGCGCACTCTTCGGACTTTCTTTCTTTGCTGCCGTTTCCACGAGATCGATCTTCGTCGCCGTCAGTTTCTTCACCCCTGTGATTCCAGCAATGGCACTCACTTTTCCTTCAGCTGTGACAGCTGCAGTTGCCTGACAAACATGCTTGTGAAAGGCTTTGCTGACTTCGTTGTGCTCAATAATGTACAGCACCTGGGTTCCCGATTCACTGACTCGAATCGCGTTCTGGCAACTCGGAGTGAGGCCTAGGGCACACTTCAAACAAAGCCCTTCACCTTTAACCAAATCCTCCTTTCGGAGACTCAGTTTTGTGGCCGTGAATTGCTTCTTTCCACCCGCTTCGATGAATTTTCCTGCCACACTGATTTTCGCGGACCCCGAACAGATGTTCTTGTGGAACGCCTTACTCGCATCGTTTGCGGTCAGGAGATAGACGTTTTCTTTGCCGGCTTCATTGATTCGGATTGCGTTCTGGCAGGAATCTGTCTGCCCGAGCGCACATTTGGCGCATAGACCTTCACCGTGAAGGGTTACCGATTCCTCGGCAGCAAGCTGAGAAACATGCGCGCCGAAGATCAGGAATAGCGCACTGACAAGACCGAGTAAGTTCTTCATGTTCGTCTTTGTGATAGAGATTTGGATTTCAACGTTTACTCACTAAAATTGGCTCCCCATAATACCCCCCCACAGCGCCATTCTTGGATCTATTGACGTATCAATGGACCCGAGAACATAAATAAATAGTAATTTCAACAGTCATAGGCAACTTTATTTAGCCCCTATCTCCACGACCCAACGAGCAACTCCTCATTGAGTATTGGCCCCCATAATGAACCTGATTAAGCATTCACTCCCTCTTCTCGCCCCAGCTTTCACTACCGCTGCTTTGATGTTCGCCCTTGCCAACAGCCAGGCAGGGACATGGAGCATCGACAAGAGCGAAAACCCAGATGGTCCTGGCTCCCGTGTGAACGTTCGTGACTCAGGCCAACTTGTTGCGGCGTGGACCTTCGGCGATGGGCAGTTCAAACCCTACCTTCACGTTTTCGGGACAGATGAAACGCGCTTAACCAATAGCGGATTGGACAAGGACGGCAACAAGGCTGGTAAATTTGGCCATCACCGGGGGATCTATATCGGTTGGAACCGAATCGATTCAGAGCTTGGCCGACATGATCTTTGGCACATGAAAGGCACCCAAATGACGGTCGACAAGTTCACGCGTCTCGTCACAACTGGGGATCACGCAAGCACTGAAGCCCATATCACGTGGCGCGCCGGTGAGTTCGATGCTATCGAACAGGATCTTCTGATCTCCGAACGGAGAACGATTCGTCTCAGCAGAGCGGATGCCGCGACCCTGCAAATCGATTTCTCCTCGTCACTACTCGCGGCTCGCGACCTTAAGTTGGGAGGCGACCTTCAACATGCTGGCGTACACTTCAGAGCGGAGAACGAAGTTGCCAACCGAGCCAAAGAAACTCGTTATCTTTGGAGCCCTGATCTTCCGGAAGAACGACGCGGCATGGTCTCCTCAGATTGGCAGTGGGCCACGCTGACCTTTCCCATTGGAGAACGTTGGTTTCAGTGCACTGAGATGACGGCCCCGGCAAACGAATTCACCGAACTCTCTTGGAGAGATTACGGACGCTTTGGTTTTTTTGACGAAAAGACACTGAAGAAAGGTGAGCGTCTCGAGCTCAACTTCCGCTTTCTTGTCTCTGAAATCCAGCCTTTAGAAAGTGCGGACCATCAAACGCATTTTGATGCGATGAAGCGCAAGGCCAACGATCAAGCTTACCAAAAGTTTGTGACCGAATTGAACGCCAGGAATTAACCTAACAAGCCGGGATTAATACTTAAGAACCCGCTCCAAGAATCGCTGGGTCGCCGGTTCTTTGGGGGATCCGAAGATTGCCTCGGATCCCCCAGCCTCAACAATCCGCCCTTGAGCGAGAAACCATAAGCGATCCGCAACGGAGCGAGCAAAGCCCATCTCATGGGTAACCATGATGAAGTCGACGCCTTCTTCTTTGAGCTCGCTAATCACATCCAGTACTTCCCCGGTCATTTCAGGATCCAGTGCCGAGGTAGGCTCATCCAGGAGCAAAAGTTTAGGCTGATGTGCCAAGGCCCTTGCAATTGCGATTCGCTGGCGTTGTCCGCCTGATAATTCAAAGGGCTTTTTGTCCCGGTGGTCGGCGAGTTGAAATCGATCAAGTAGTTGTTCCGCGTATTGCCGGGCGGTATCCTCTGATTGACCGTGAACAACGGTCAATGGAAGGATCACGTTGGCCACGGCTGAAAGATGTGGGAATAGGTTGAATGATTGAAACACCACGCCGAGATTCGCACGGAAGGGTCTTAAGGCGACTTCCCCCTTCGGCACATTCACTCCGTTGAGTTCAATTGCCCCTGCATCCGGTATCAATAATCCCGCAACGAGACGTAGCAGCGTCGACTTCCCGCCTCCGGATGGGCCAATCATCACCAGAGACTGAGCTCCCGAAACCGACGCCGTGACATCGTCGATAACCGGAGAGGCATCAAACCGTTTAGATAATCCTTTAAGGCACAGCTCCACGATTGATTCTTATATCACGTCATTTTCAATAGAGAAACTCAGGTCTCAAAACTTACCCGGCGTTCCAATCGCTGGGTCCACCACGAGATGGGCAAGGTCAACAAAAGATAACCGATAGCCAGAGGCAAGTAGCTTTCAAACGTACTAAAGGTGAGAGAATTCACGTCGCGAGCATTCTTTGTGAACTCGGATATCCCAATGATTGAAAGCAGCGAAGAATCTTTGATGAGTGAGACGAACTGACCCGCCATAGGCGGAAGGCTCTGCCGCAAGGCCTGAGGAAAAACAACAAAGCGGTAGATTTGTCGTGGACTCATTCCAATGGCCCGTGCCGACTCCCACTGAGAAGCCCCCACACTTTCAACCCCTGCCCGAATAATTTCAGCAATATAGGCAGCACTGAAGAGTGCCAAAGTAAGAACGCCAACGACGTATCGATTCTGGACGCCATAGGCATCCGCAACCACGTAGAAAAAAATGAGTATTTGCACCAAGAGTGGGGTGCCTCGGATCAATTCGATAACGACGCGATGAAAACTGCGTAACGGCAACCAGCGACTTTGTCCCGCAAGGGCTAAGCCGAGCCCCATCACAATGCTAAGAACCAATGCCGAAGCGGAAAGAAGCAGGGTCGTCCCCCACCCCTGGATGATGAGACTTCGGTATTCGCTCAAGACGGACCAGTTCCAGTGGTATTGCAGTCTCATGAAGGCGATCTGCGTCACCAATCCCAACACGGACACAACAATCAGAAAGCTGAGGAACGATGCACCCCGACTTGGGCGCTTTCCATCCTGAATTGTTAGCCAATGCGTAATCATGTTCATTGAACGCGATCTTTCTCGTCCCAGGCTCGGAGTGCCTCGATGAGCCCCAGACTCTCAGCACCTAATTCCCGTATGGCATTGGGCGAAAGAACATCCCAAAAAGGTGTTCCACTTTGCAGTGCAAGGTCGGCAACTTGAATCATGACCCTCGAATCATAGTCGCCCAAGCGCTCCAAGACCTGCGAAACTCTCTTCCCACTTTGGTTCCACAGTCGTTCACCAATCTCGCGAGCCGCAGAAAACTTCCCGTCCCCATCGCTATCGATCCAGATCGGGTTCGTTGCGCCAGCAACTCGTGGAATGAAACGCTCACCATTGCCTTGGTAGGGTCGAGGGATTGGCCATGACGGACCAATATTTCCTGGGCCGGTGGCCATTGCGATGAGATGGGTATCATTCTTCAATTTACTTAGGCGCCAGGTGATCCGCCGCTCATTCCGAGCCAATCCGTCGGGCTGCTTTGATGTGCCCAAACCGATGCCTCTCGACCGGATCAAGGACCCGTTGGCAAATAACATGACTCTGTCAAAGGGAAGCCATGAAGGGGACTGCACATCCACCTCTACAAGGGTGGTTTCGCGACTCGTCACTGTATCCCCTACCCGTGCCGTCTGGTTGACCGTCATGTTTACGAATAGCCCCATGCTGATCAAAGCACGTCCCTCCCTAAGAGCCTGGCAAGCCTCCTCGATCACGATTGCCCCTGGATTCAAATCATTTCCTGCAAGATAGGTACGGCCCTGACCAATGATGTACCGATTGACGTCATGCACATCGCTCGTCCCTAGACCAACTACACGGTATCCCTGATTCAATAAAGCGAACCAGTCTCGGAAAACCAACATCATGTCTGTCTGTTGGGCACTTGAACTTAACACCTCCATCGCATCCACATTCAAATCGATCCGCCGAACACCCCGGCCAGTGACCGGATTAAAATGCTTTCGATCGAAGGGGCGAAACCCGTTGTGCACATTGTGGGGATGATTGAGAATGATGATCCGTGCTGGATCGTCCTGTCGAAAATGTCCGAGCAATCGTTTCCAATCGAGAATCCGAAAATCGGGCAACCTCGAATCAGGCCGCAAAGGAAAGACGTTGAAATGCGCTTCCTTCGTCGTGACTTCATCGCCAATCACAGGGGTGAAATACTCCGTCAGACCTAAGCGAGTCGCCGCAGGCTGATAGTCGGTGAGGATATTGTGATCGGTGGCAATAGGAAGCTCCAGAGCCTCTCCCGCGATGGTGATAACGCGTTCCTCAATCGTGGCATCCCCATGTCGACTGTTCGTAAAAGTATGAGTGTGTGGATCGCTACTGATCCAATTACTGGTATCCACCGAACGGAGCAACTGAGCGCCAAGGGCACGTCGTTCGCCCTCTTTCAGAACGAGCATAAAAACTGCCCGTTCGTATTCCGGCCCGCGATTCACAAACACCTGATAACTGCCTGCAGCCAAGCCAACAGAAACGGCCCCAGTTGATTGGTAAACCACTCCAGTTCGAAACGCACTTTTCTCGCCGCCCTCCACAACCATCAACGGAGCGAGGAAACCTTCATTATCTAGCACGGTGATACGCGAGGGTAATGCGCCTCCTTGATCGTCGCTTACCTTGAGATCGATTTGTGATTGTCGTTTTAGTTGACTCGGCGAGAAAGCTACAACGCTGATGCTCGCAATGTCGACGGCATCGGTAGCGGTGGGAGCAATAATTTCGATCCTGTCGGTATCCGTTTGAAAGGATCGTTGACTAAACTCAAAGACCGTCCAGCTTGGTTGTTCTATCTGATCCAGGAATCCTAGTCGCTTTCCGCCGAGCCGAACCTCCCAGCGTTCCTTGACCCCTCGATGCGATATCAAAACGCTCCCCTGATCAATTTCGTGGCGTTCGGATTGAAATGGAAGATTCAACGCAACGCGATCCACATTTAGGACCGAGTTCCTGCGTGATAGAGAAACGCCTTCATCGAGCAAGGAGTAGCTCCCGGAGATCGTGGCCGCCTCGCTCAGCACGCCAAGCCCGATGAGATACGGCATCAACAAGTATCGAATCATGGCCGGTCGTCAGCCGCCGCTTGGATTGCCCGGAGCTGTTGCTTTAGCCGTTTCATCAGAGGTTTATCCGCCATGGCATCGTATTGATTGACGTTTTCGTAAGGATCCTTCTCAAGGTCATAAAACTCCCATTTCTCCCGCTCCGTCGCCGCGTCCAATCCGTCGTAGTAGATCAGCTTTTGATTACTTGTTCGCAGTCCATAATGGGAGGGACGCGGGGCACTATTCTCGAAATAGCGATAGTACATCGCCTTACGCCAGTTATCCGGAGTATTTCCGGACAACACGGGGCGAATACTCATCCCTTGCATTGTCGGCGACGCTTCTCCAACGGCGTAATCGAGAAAGGTTTGAGCGAAATCAACATTAAGCACCATCTCCTCAACCACAGTACGAGGGGCGATTTCCTTGGGATACCGGACAACAAAAGGCATTCGCAGGCTTTCTTCCAGCATAAATCGCTTATCAAAATAATTGTGCTCTCCCAAAAAATATCCCTGATCACTCGTGTAAACGACAACGGTATTATCTACAAGTCCATTGGCATCAAGATAGGCGAGCATCCGTCCAATATTCTCATCAATCGCCGCTCCGCAACGTAGAAAATCTTTCACAAATTTCTGATAGGCCTCACTCCGCTGAGCGAGCGGATCAGCCCCCTTTAACTCCAACTTCCCCGATCCATGCTTGCCCACTGAAGCCATTCTTTCCTTCAAGATCTCGATTGGCCACCCAGGAACGCGACTGTTCACAGGACCGGTTTGAGCTAAGAGTGTTTCTGGCTCCGGGATTTTGACATCTTTGTAAAGCTCCGCGTGCCGAGGATGGAAGTTCCAGGGTTCGTGCGTCGCCTTAAAATGAAGCATGAGGCAAAAGGGTTTTTCGTCATCCCGACGTTCTAGCCACGAAAGCGCCTTATCAGTGAAAACATCCGTTGAGTAGGCTCCCTCTTGTCGCTCACCCTGCCGTAGAGTCATCTCATAGAGCGTTGGTTCGTGATAGCGTCCCTGTCCTTTGATGATATTCCAATAGTCGAACCCAGCCGGCTCTTCTTTCAAATGCCACTTCCCTACCAATGCCGTTTGGTAACCAGCTTGCTGCAAACGTTTAGCGACGTTATCCGCAGAGCTCGGTAACGAATCTCGGAGTGTCCGGACGCCGTTGCGATGACTGTATTGGCCCGTAAGTATACTCGCCCGACTTGGGACACAGATCGAATTGACGCAAAAGCAATTCTTCAGCAGGGCTCCCTCAGCCGCCAAGCGATCAATATTTGGCGTTTTGGCGTATCCCGCCAAACGCCCTCCATAGCAGGACCAGGCCTGACTCGTATGATCGTCAGCAAGCATGAAGAGGATATTCGGTCGCGTCACCGCGGCCGAGATCCCCGGATTTTGAAGAACCCCGATAAGGATCAGTAGCAGGGAAAACGCCCATCCTCCAACGGGGATAGGTTTTAGATGGAAAGCGCGATTACAGTTCATGATTCGGAGCGATCACCTCAAGGACTGTCTCTTATACACATCTCCGAGCCCACGAGACCTCTCTACATCTC
>CAJXVR010000368.1 GCA_913061285.1 uncultured Verrucomicrobiota bacterium
ATGTAGAGAGGTCTCGTGGGCTCGGAGATGTGTATAAGAGACAGGGCTCCTCCCAATAGGAACGCGGCTAAGGCGATTTGATTGTAGTAGGCAATTTGGCTAGCCTCTGTTCCGGCCGCAACGAGCGAAGGCATCGCCTCCCGCATGCTGGCAACGAATATCTGGCCTTCGAAAATATCGAAGACCCATCCTAAAGAGGCGATAACAAGAACGGTCCATTGGTATCGGTTAATCCCCGAATACCATTTCTCGTTCGGCGAGGTGGAGCTAGCTTGATCTGTCATGTATCGGGTTCCAAATTGATTCGGATACGGCGCAGTCTCCTGGTCCGCTTCTCGAAAAGGGATAAGGCCTTCTAAAGGGGGGCGCCTCAAGCGTAAAGCAATATTTTTCCAGACCATGCCTTCTCGCCTGGAGTGGACACGGCAACCTTGTTTCTCTACAGCGAACCAACGGTGTTTGTCGGACTGGGCAATCGGACTTGCTTGAATCCCGGCCTGCGATATTCTGTGGGTATCTTCGAAGTTCATGAAATCTAGCTATCTTTGCCTTTTCCTCGGAATCTGTCTTGGCTTGAATGCCGAGTCCGCAGTGAATCGACCCGTAGTATCCATTGTCGGGAATGCCTTTCATGTCGATGGTCAGCCCACGTACAAAGGGCGCTTCTGGAACGGAAACAAGATTGAAGGGCTTCTCCTCAACGCCCGCCTGGTCCAAGGAATCTTTGATGATGAGAATCCTGATACCCGGCCCTTGTTCCGTTACCCCGATACCGGGAAATGGGATCCCAATCGCAATACCAACGAATTCGTTCAAGCTATGGCAACCTGGAATGCGTACGGCTTGAACTCTTTCACGCTTAATATGCAGGGCGGCAGCCCAACGGGCTACGGAAACAAAAAATGGAAGAATTCTGCATTCACCGAAACCGGCGATTTGAAACCCGCCTACCTCGCGCGCCTCACAAGGATCCTGAATCGAGCAGAGGAATTGCAAATGATTGTGATTCTTGGATATTTCTATTTCGGACAGGATCAGAACCTATTGGACGAAAAAGCGGTTCTCAATGCCGTTGATCAAATGACCATCTGGCTCCTTGAGCAGGGGTATGGAAATGTTCTCGTTGAAATTAACAACGAATGTGATGTTACCGCTTACGACCACCCGATCCTGATGCCGTCTCGGGTCCACGAGCTGATCCAGCGGGTGAAATCAAAAACATCAAAGGGACGCCGCCTCCTGGCGAGCACCAGTTTTAAGGGCCGAGCCATCCCACTAGAAAAAGTCGTCGATGTTTCGGATTTTATTCTGATTCATGGAAACGGGGTGAATGATCCGGCGTACATTAAGGAAATGGTGGACGAGACAACGAATCTAGCTGCCTATCGTGGGCAGCCAATTGTGTTCAATGAGGATGATCATTATGGCTATGACAATCCGATGAACAATTTTAAGTATGCCATCGAATCCTATGCCTCATGGGGGTACTTCGATTTCAGGCGAAAGAACGAATCGGATATCAAGATTGGCTATCAGTCGGTGCCGGTAGACTGGGGTGTTCAACACGAACGGAAGCGAGCCTTCTTTGATTATGTGAAGTTGATTTCAGGCCGGTAAGGAATTTCGTCAAGTCCGCTGAAAGGATAAGAATGAGGACGGGACCGTTCACCGATGAGCCGCTTCGCCTTTCTCTATGGTTGGGTCTTATGGCTTGGTTGTTAGGCTTTGTCTGTGCGACGTCATCCGCGGCGATTGTGTTGAACGAAGTCATGACTTCGAATTCATCGACTTTGTTGGACGAGGATGGTGACTCCTCGGATTGGATAGAATTGTTCAATGACGGGAGCGAGGCGATTGACCTGGAGGGGTACTCGCTGAGCGATCAGCGTGAGGACCTCCGGCGGTGGGTGTTCGAATCGTCTGTCTTGTCCCCTCAGACGTCACTCCTTATCTTCGCCTCGGGTAAGGACCGTCAATTCGATCGAGACAAGGTCCCGCTTGTTGATCCTTCTTCGCTTGAGCACTTGTCACTTTGGCTTGCTTCAGAGGACGCCATGAAACTTGCGCCTGATGGGGGAGAGCTCGATCATAGAGTCGATGCCTGGCAGAGCCGCTCTAGTGACGCCCTGACGCTTGCTTCATCTGAGACCAAATCTGGCCCCCTCCTACTTTCAAATGCTCTGAATGGACTCCCTGTGCTCCGTTTTGACCCTGCCAGTTCTCCGCTATCCGTTTCGAACCTCTCTACCGGACAGCTCGCAGCTGAGGAGTCGATGACATTGTTTGTCGTTCAACGGACCCATGCGCCTCGGGATACTGGTTCTACTATTTTTTTTGAGACAGAAAGTCAACGAAGGATCAACCTACACGCACCCTGGTCAGACAACGTGCTTTATTTTGACTTCGGTCGCGTACTGGATCGGGGGAGGATGGCCATAGCGGCTCCAAAAGGATTCTTAGGCGAGTGGCGACTCGTTACGCTCGTTCGGGAGCCCGACGGGACGGGAAGTGTTTTTGTTGGTGGTGTCCTGTCGCATCGCAGTCGTATGAACGGGGCCTTGGATGGGACAGAAGTGGGGCGACTATCAGTTGGAGCGTTTGATTATCAGGGAGATGTCGCTGAGATTGTCATGGTTAAGGAAGCCTTGATGCCAGAATTGCGCCGTGGAGTAGAGCACTATCTTGCCGAAAGGTATCAACTGCCAGTCTATGGACGAAGACTTCATACTAGTTTTAAGCTCAAGGCGACAGGAGAGGAATTATTTCTTTCCAACCCAGATGGGAATGAAATCGATGCATTTCCTGCTGTCCCGTTGACTGCCGATCAGAGTTTTGGCCGAGCAGGTGAATCCCCACAGCGCTTGGGATATTTTGCCGAGCCAAGTCCGGGCGCCTCGAATTCGGAGAAAGTCCTTGATGGGCCGCTTTCACAACCAATCGTATCCCATGATAGCGGAGCCTACGAGGGACCGTTGCTTATCCGAGTGACTCATTCCGAGAATGAGACCATCCTCCGCTATACTTTGGACGGAAAGGAGCCTTCCCTAGATTCTCCAATCCTGAGTGGAGAACTTGAGATCGATTTTGATGATTCGCGAGCCCAAGGGCTATCACAGATTCCCTCGAACCCTTCCCAACATCGAGATGAACTTGGTTTCTGGACAATGCCAGGATTTCAGCGGCAAGCGTTTGGGTGGCTGCCTCCCGTTGGGAATTTACCCATAGGCCGTGTCTTAAGAGTTCGTGCGTTTTCTGATGGGCAACTTCCAAGCGACGTGGTCACAAGGACGTTCCTCGATGCAACGGCGATTGAACGTCCGGGGTCTCTCCCGATCCTTTCTCTGACGCTTGATCCGCGTGAGTGGTTTGATCCCTTCCGTGGTTTGTCCGTAGGCGGGGACCGATACGATCCAGATTCATGGTCGAATCGCTTTTGGGGGACGGGAAACTACTTTCTGAAAGGGCGCTACGCTGAGCGACCGGCTGTCCTGGAGGGGTTCTCGAAATTTGGAGTGAAGCTTTTATCCCAGCGACTCGGGGCGCGCCTTCATGGAGGAGGATCTCGGGCTCAACCGCAGAAGGCCTTTCGCTTAGTCGCTCGGAATGCGCTTGGAGCCTCGTCGTTCCCCCGCGTGGATGGCTTTCCGGCGGAGACCGAAGGAGCGCGCCAGCTGGTGTTACGGAATGCTGGGCAAGACTCGGCTTGGCGGCCGACGTTGATACGAGATTCGGTGATCCAAGCTTGTGCTCCCGCCCGTGCTTTTGCCCTCGATATCCAACCTGCTCAAGTGTTCATCAATGGAGAATTCTGGGGGATCTATCAATGGCAGCAGCACTACAATGAAGAAGACCTAAGGCGTCGATTTGACCTAGGCGAAACGAGACTTGATCTTATTGAAGTGAATGCAAAACCTCGAGCAGGGGATGCAGAGGCCTTTTATGATCTTCTTGAATTGGCAAGTTCTCCGGATGCGAGCGCAGTTGAAATGATCTTAGAGCGAATCGATGTTGAGAACTTCGTGGAACACTATATCACTCAATTATTCTTTGGAAATACGGATTGGCCGCACAACAATATTGGTGTTTGGCGAACGAAAGTCGCATCCGATTCGGGAGGGAATCCGAAATTCAAGGATGGACGTTGGCGTTGGCTCCTCTTTGGCACCGAAGCTGGGTTTGGGCTTGGTTCCGATGTGACTCATAATTCCATCGCGCATGTCTTGGGTGAAGAAGTGAATGGGAGTTTCTTGCCTGCCTGGTCAACGGCGGTATTTCGAAAACTTGTTTCAAGCGCACCCTTTCGCTTTCACTTTTTGGCGCGCTTTGCTTCGGCAATGAATCACGAACTAGAACCAGCGCGAGTCGTAAGGGTGATTCGAGAGAAAGCCGCTGAGATTGCCGATGTGATGCCAGCCCATGTGGATCGTTGGAGGCGTCCCGAATCGGTTGAGTCGTGGGAGGAAGAGATCCAGAAGCTTGAGTCATTTGCGGAAGTCCGCCCTGAGGTTCAGCGCGAACAGCTCATCTCTGCCTTTGGACTCGTTGGGAACGCTCACCTGTCATTTTCCGCTTCCCCTCCAAAGGGAGGCGAGATCCGGATTCAAGGATTAACCCAAGCAGAACAAACGCTCACTTGGTCAGCTGACACCGGGAACTATTTTCACGGAGTGCCGCTTTCGCTTCGAGCCGATCCGCGCCCCGGATTCCGCTTTAAAGAATGGCAAGGGAGTCAGGAGGGGCAATCACCGTTCCTTTTCTTTCTGCCTCAAGGACAACAAACGGTCATTGCCGTATTTGATCAATTTGTTTTCTTTCGGGATTTCACCGTGCAATTGAGCGACGAGGGCATTCAACTCGAAGTGAGTGTTCAAGGATCGACGATTATTGATGACCTTAAGTGGGAGCGTTCGTTGGATCTTTTAAACTGGACGGCACTGAATCCTGATCAGATTGATTCTAAGACCGGTCAAGGACAAAGCACTCGTTGGACCGCTCACTTTGAGAAAGATTCTGAGATGCGGCGCCATGGACAGGCCTTTTTCCGGGTCGCAATGAAGGGACTCTAGGTCGTTCTTGCTCGTTCGCAATGGATTGATTCTGATACTCAGGATCTTAGTCGTTGGTTCGTGTCGTTTTCGTTGACACAAGCTCGAACAGGGTACGTACTTTGGAAATTCCATGGGACGAGTGCTGGGACAACTGTTTTGTATTTACGCTAATGCTGTACATGGCCTTTGCTTGATTTTTTTGCTGGGACTGGCGGGCTGTTCAAAAGCACCGCAATCCCAAGGCACTATTGAACAGCAACAAGAGGTTGCTGGGAACCCTACTCGGCCAGCAGAGTCCGTGGCCCAATCAAGCGAGTCGACTCCAGATTCTCGGGAACGCGTGTCTGAAATCGTAACTTCAGGGTCGCTGAGTCCCTTGCGCTTGCCAGAAACAAGCAACGCCCGCTATTTGTCGGATGCCTCTGACGATTTAGTGCATCTAGACCCGCGAAGAGAAGGTTGGGTCACTGAGGTGATCAACGATGCCGTGTCCAATCGCTTGAAAGAGCTGAAGCGAATATTGGAGGCAGGGGAAATGAGTGAGGCCTCACTTTCACCAATGCTTTCCGCCGGATTTCAATGTCAACCGCTGCGCCCAGAAGCATTGTCGGTGGTATTTCATTCTGAACCCCTGATCGCAAAACGGACCGAAGGAGATCTGTCTGCAATCCCCAAAACTCATCGCGGAGTCACCGGATTTCTAACGGCGCTTGAGGGGTTCTTAAGCCCGATCGAATTAGGTGATTTCAACGGAAGCGAGGGGGGTGATTTTCCGACCCAGATTCACTTCAAGGTGGTCGGTGTAAGCCTTGATCAGATGGTGAGCCACACTCGAATCTTGGTTGAACTAGATCAATCGAGGCCCTCTGGTCGAGTGCAACAGAATGCAACCTGGAACTGTGAGTGGCATCCAGCAGCAAAGCGAGGCGACTTGCCTCAACTTGCAGGGATTGAGCTTGTCGCATTCGACTTGGTGGGAACAGAGAACCCGGAAGCCGGCTTTGTCGATTGCACTGAAGCAATTCTTGGTGGGAATGCGAGTTTTGAAGAACAGTTGAAGCTCGGAATCGATCATTGGAGGGAGCGCATTGATTGGCGCTTTACTCAGATGGTGACCGGGCCACACGGCTTGGCAATTGGGGACATCAATGGCGATGATCTCGATGACCTTTTTGTCTGTGAGACCGGGGGGCTTCCAAACCGCCTTTTTATTCAAGAGGATAGCGGGCGCTTAGAGGACGTTTCTGCTCAGTGGGCGGTCGATTACTTGGAGCCTTCATCCAGCGCGCTGATCATTGACCTTAACAATGATGGGAATCAGGATCTCGTTTTCAGTTCCGGTCGAAATCTGGTGTTTCTTGAGAATTCAGGCCAAGGAGGCTTCGAACGACGTTTGGTCTATCACTCCGATTCCGTTGCCCGCTCGTTGACAGCCATCGATTTCGATTTGGATGGTCGCTTGGATCTCTATGTCTGCGGCTACTTTTCCCAATCAGGACACAGTTCAGGGATCGGTCGTCCGATTCCGTATCATGATGCTAACAATGGAGTGCGTAACTATTTGTTGCAAAATAAGGGGGAATGGGACTTTGAAGACGTCACTCGTGAGGTTGGCCTTGAAGAGAACAATGAACGATTTTCCTACGCAGCGGCTTGGGAAGACTACGACAACGACGGCGATCTTGATTTGTACGTAGCGAATGATTTCGGACGTAACAATCTATATCGAAATGAGGACGGTAAGTTTTCGGATGTAGCCGCCGCTGCTGGAGTCGAGGATATATCGGCAGGAATGTCGGTCAGCTGGGGAGATTTTAATCGTGATGGGAATCCAGATCTCTATGTCGGGAACATGTATTCGTCGGCGGGCAACCGGGTGGCATTTCAACGAAACTACCGTGCAGATGAATCCGAATCAGTGAGGCAACTATTCCAACAGCACGCGCGGGGAAACACCCTTTTTCTCAACTCCGGGGATGGTTCCTTTCGCGACGTGAGTCATGAGGCAGGCGTTACAATGGGACGATGGGCTTGGGGGTCAAATTTTGCCGATTTCAATAGTGACGGGTGGGAAGACATCATTGTGGCAAACGGATTGGTTACGAGTCCTGATGACACGGGAGACTTGTGAAGTTTCTTTTGGCGACGGGTCACGTCGCAATCGCCGAGTAAGGTCCCGGATGACGAAGCAAGTTCGGAGCAGGGAAATCGTTATCTCCAAGCTTGGGATGCCGTAGGGAAGCTTCTTGACGCAGGCCGCTCTTGGAGTGGCCGAGAGAGGAACTGTGCGTTCCTTAACACTGCTGATGGCCGGTTCGTTGGCATTGCGGGCTTAGTGGGCTTAGACCACGACGACGACTCTCGGGCCCTTGGCCTAGTAGATTGGGATCGTGATGGAGATCTGGATCTCTGGGTAAGTAATCGTAACGGTCCTCGAGTGCGGTTTCTCAGGAATGATATCAAACAGGAGAATCGAGCCTTTGCGATCAAGCTTGTGGGCACGACAAGCAATCGAGATGCCATTGGTGCACGAGCCTCGCTTTTCGTAAAAGGAGCGGCTGCACCAGTCGCGATCAAAACCTTGAGAGCTGGAGAGGGGTATCTTTCGCAGTCATCCAAGTGGCTTCTTTTTCCTCTCTCGCAAAGCCAAGAACTGGACTTTGTAGAAGTGAGGTGGCCCGGTGGGAATCGCGAGCGCTTTGCCGGTCCAGGGCTTGAACGGCGA
>CAJXVR010000369.1 GCA_913061285.1 uncultured Verrucomicrobiota bacterium
CGAGATGTAGAGAGGTCTCGTGGGCTCGGAGATGTGTATAAGAGACAGTGGTTCGACAAGTTTCCTCTCGAAGAGGTGACCCTTCCTGAAATCCTTTCCGGCGATCTTGACGATGTGCCTGAGATCGGGCGGGCAATTCATGAGTTACCCTTGTTCCCTAGCTTGCCGTTCTTACAGGCGGATAACAATGACCAGTGGCGTCGGTGTGTGCAGGCTTATTTGGCCTGTACGGCCTTTGTGGATGCCCAGGTTGGGAAGGTGCTCGCTGCGGTGCCTGAGAATACCGTGATCGCGCTGATTTCGGATCACGGCTATCACCTTGGAGAAAAGAATCGGGTGGCTAAGCATAGTCTCTGGCCGGAGGCGACTCGAGTGCCGATGATCATTGTTCCCGTTGGTGCCACAGCCAATCAGGTGGTTGATCAACCAGTCGGATTGATTGATTTATTTCCGACTCTCTGTGGGCTAGCGCAGATTCCATTGAAGCAGGGTCTCGAAGGGCTTAGTCTAGAGCCGTTGCTGAGAAACCCCAAGGCAGCTTGGGGGAGGGCGGTGATTCGCACGACCTATCCCAAAGGGAACCATAGCCTACGGTCAAAGCGTTACCACTACATTCACTACGAGAACGGGACAGAGGAAATCTATGATATTGCGAGCGATCCAAACGCTTGGGGGAATTTGATTGGGAGCGGCAATGCTCCTTCGACAAAAGCGCTCAAGTCTCACCTCCCTTCGGTTGAGGCTCCCTATCATCCGGCAAGTTCTCCGAAACCAGTCAACGCCTGGTTTAAGGCTCATTTTTCTAAAGAACTTTCCGGGAACTAGTTCTTGTTGTCGTTGCAAAGAAGTAATGTGGTAATTATAGACGTGATTTTGGTGGTGATATCCAACGAAGCGAGACAATGACTATTTACAATCTCTTTCCACTCCTTGCTGGACGCTTTGCCGAATGGGAGCCGCATCTTCGTCGGGCAGCAAAACTGGGCTTTGATTGGGTTTTCGTGAACCCCATTCAATATCCGGGCTTCTCGGGAAGTCTCTACTCTTTATCTGACTATTTTCGCTGGAACGGACTCCTTATTGACGAGACGCAACCGGTGGACCCGCTAGAACAGTCCCAGGTCATGTTTGAATGTGGGCAAAGTCTCGGCTTGAGATTCATGGCGGACCTGGTGGTTAATCACTGTGCCTTCGATTCCCCATTGCTTAAGGAGCATCCTGAATGGTTTGAGTGGGAGGAGGGAGAGGTGGTTCATCCCTCCTGTTATGATGGGGATGAGAAAGTGGTGTGGGGTGATTTGGCGAAGTTCCGCTACGAGGACGCTGCTGCTGCCGAGGCATTGATTGGCTTTTGGCTGCGGGTTGTGGGATTTCTCTATGAGCAGGGATTCCGTGGCTTTCGATGCGATGCGGCCTATCAGGTGCCCTCGGAGGTATGGTCGAAACTGATCCGGGAAAGCAAGGTGCAGTATCCCGAGATCCTATTCGTTGCCGAATCGCTGGGGTGCCGGCCTGAGCAAACTTTGGCCTTGGCCGATGCAGGGTTCGATTTTATTCAGAATAGTAGCAAGTGGTGGGATTTTCGTAGTGATTGGTTGATGGAGCAATATGCCTTAACCTGTGGTCACGTTGATTCGATCGGATTTCCTGAGAGCCACGATACGAAACGTCTCGCGGAAGAAACGAACGGGAACGTGAATGCTATCAAACAGCGCTATCTTTTTACGGCACTGTTCTCCGCTGGCGTTGTGATGCCGATGGGGTTCGAATATGGCTTCCGGAAGAAACTCGATGTCGTCGCCACGCGCCCGAGCGATTGGGAGGAGGTGCAGTGTAATCTCTGTCCGTTTATTCAGAAGGTGAACGAAATTCGTGGCTTGTCGCGGACCTTTCAGAAGGACGTCCCGACAAGGATCATGCCCAGTTCGAATCCCAACGTTCTGATCATGCAAAAATATGACGCTGCCTCGGGGGATTATTCCTTGCTGCTGCTCAATAAGGACCCCGATAACCATCAAGCGCTTTGGTGTGAAAGTCTCTATCGAGAGATGCCGGTCAAGCGTGCCCTGAAAGATGTGTCGCCGGAATTCAGGCTCGATTATCTTCCAACACCCTTTGAATACAGCTTTCGGCCAGGCCAGGGAATTGTGTTGATCAATTGAACGTGGGGGAGTTCGGGCCTTCTATCGACCTCTGTCGCTGGTTTCGAGCGGGTGAATGAGTTGACATTGATTGGGGCTTTGGTTTTGGTTGAGCAATACCAGTTTTTGTGGTGTATTGGCCGAATAGGTTTTTCATGAATAAGACGAACGATTCTCAAGGTGGCGCCAGCACAAGTCGGCGCCAATTTATTCAATCTTCTTCGACAGCGGTCGTTGGGGGTGTGGTTGCTCCGTATATTGGACTCCGAAACGGTCTTTCAGCCCAGGATTCAGATACGATTCGTGTCGGGATCGTCGGCTGCGGCGGACGCGGTTCGGGAGCGGCCAATCAGGCGATGCAGGCGGATTCCAATATTCGTTTGACCGCCATGGGCGATGTGTTTCCGCATCGACTTCAGGGAAGTTTGGACGCGCTTAAGAGGGCGGCTGGAGATAAGATTGACGTCTCTCCGGACAAGCAATTCATCGGCTTGGATGCTTATGAGAAAGTGATTAACAGCGGTGTCGATGTCGTCATTCTGACAACGCCTCCAGCTTTTCGTCCGCAGCACATCAAGGCGGCTATTGATGCCGGTAAACACATCTTCTGTGAAAAGCCCATGGCCACTGATTCGGCAGGGCTTCGCTCGGTGATGGCCTCTGTGGCTGAAGCCAAACGAAAGAAACTCGCCGTTGTGGCTGGTTTTTGCTGGCGCTATGACACGCCTCGTCGAGAGCTCTACAAGCGAATTCACGACGGACAGATTGGAGATATCCGCTCAATCTATGCGACCTATTACACCGGTCCGGTCAATCCTGCGGTGCCAAATGAGCAGCGAACACCTGATATGACCGACCTAGCGTGGCAACTCAAGTATTGGCAGAACTATGTTTGGTTGAGCGGCGATAGCATCTGTGAGCAAGCGATTCACAGTGTCGACAAGATCGCTTGGGCCATGAAGGATGAGATGCCGATCAAGGCGGTTGCCAATGGAGGACGTCAAATTCCTGCGCACGCCGGCAATATCTATGACCATTTCTCAGTGATCTATGAATATAAGAATGGTATCCGCAACCACTTGGGAAGTCGGCAGATCGCGGGTTGCTATAACGAGAATAGTGATTACATCTATGGATCTAAGGGCACTGGACTAATCAATGGTTGGAGTGACGTAAGAATCGATGGTGATTCTCGTTGGAAATTCCGCGGTCAAAAGAAGGACATGTATCAGATTGAGCATGACGAGTTGTTTGCCTCGATCCGAAAAGGCGAGCCAATTAACGACGGCGACCGAATGGTCACCAGCTGTATGATGGGTATCATGGGCCGAATGGCGGCTTACACCGGGAAAGAGGTGACTTGGGAAGATGCGATGAATTCTCAAGAGAATCTCGTGCCTGAAAACATTGAGTGGGATATGGAACTCCCTGTTCGACCCATTGCTCGGCCCGGGCAAACGGCTCTCATCTAGAGTTTTTGAACATCCGTAAAGGTGGATTAGGCGGAGCGTTACCTAGCGTTCCGTCTTTTTTTGTATCTTCTGTTTTTAAGCTTATGAAGACCTTGTTGATCTCCTGCGCCATCGCACTTGGTGTGTCGCTTCCGAACGTATCGATCTCAGCTGCTGAGAGACCCAATATTGTCATCGTGATGGTGGATGACATGGGGTTTTCTGATATCGGGTGTTACGGCAGTGAAATTGAGACTCCGAACCTAGATCGCCTAGCTGCGAAGGGGCTGAGGTTTAAACAGTTCTACAACACTGGTCGATGTTGTCCTACCCGAGCCAGCTTGATGACTGGGCTTCATCCGCATCAAGCGGGTATTGGGCATATGACTGAGACTCCTGAACTTCCCAGTCCGCTTGAAGATGAACCCTATCAGGGATACCTGAATCAACAGTGTGTGACCCTTGCGCAAGTGTTGAAGCAGGCTGGCTATCACACCTTGATGACGGGGAAGTGGCACCTTTCCTATCACCGAAAAGAGGGATGGCCTTTGCAGCGTGGTTTCGATAAGTATTTTGGAATTATTTCTGGGGCAAGTCACTACGTGAAGCCCGATGCGCGCCGTGGCTTGACATTGATGAATGAGCCAGTCGAAGCACCCGAGGGCTTTTACGTGACGGATGCGTTTACCGACTATGCCTGTCAGTTTGTCGAGTCGTCGCTCGAAGAAGAGTCCAAACCCTTTTTTCTGTATCTCGCTTACAACGCGCCCCATTGGCCGCTACAGGCGAAGCCCAAAGATCTCAGGAAATACGAAGGCAAATACACAAAAGGGTGGGAAGCGCTTTCGAACTCGAGATTGGCGAAGCAGCGGGAGATGGGACTAATTGATAAGGACTGGCAGCCCGCCGCTCACGAGGGTCCCGAGTGGGAAGGGTTAAGCGAGGAGCAGCGAACGATTCTTGATCTTCGAATGGCCGCCTACGCTGGGTGCATTGATTCGGTCGATCAAAACATTGGCAAACTAATCGCCAAGCTAAAAGACCTGGGACAGTACGAAAACACCGTCTTTTTCTTCCTTTCTGACAATGGTGCGTGCGCTGAAGGAGGGATCTTGGGATCGGGCAATGAAGAGAGCATTCGCAATGCTCTCAGCACGACTGGGACAGCAGGGCCTCGATGTGGCCGGGCTTGGGCCAATGCGTCCAACACGCCATTCCGGCTCTACAAACACTTTGTTCATGAGGGAGGGATGGCGACCCCATTAGTCGTTCATTGGCCACGTGGGATTGCGGAGGAACGGCACGGGAGCTGGATCAATTCTATGGGCTATCTGCCGGATTTCATGCCGACCTGTATTGAATTAGCTGGAGGAACCTATCCAACGGAATTCGCCGGCAAGCCAATCCCGCCACATTCTGGCAAGTCACTCGTCTCGCTGCTAAGGGAAAGCGATTTGCCAATCCATGAGGATCCCGTTTATTGGGAGCATGAGGGGAATCGCGCGATGCGCGAGGGGGATTGGAAACTGGTGTGGAGCCGAGAAGGCCCTTGGGAGCTCTACAATCTTAGGGAAGACCGGACAGAGATGAATAATTTGGTGGATCGTCAGCCGCGGCGTGCCGCTGATATGAAACGTCGCTGGGAAGGTTGGGCGCGCCGGACGGGTGTCCAGTTCCAGAGTTCGTTTAACTATTATCGGATGATTGGTGACTTTAAAAAGAGCCAGAACAGCGCAAAATGAATGAGCGACTGACTGAGACAGGTTTTATTTTTGACGTGACGGGCAAAAAACTAGATATTTCCCAGACTCATGAGCATGCAATCAACTGACGAACGAGGTCAATGGGGATCAAAGATAGGCTTCATTCTTGCGGCCTCGGGATCGGCTGTTGGTTTGGGGAACATTTGGCGTTTTCCATACATGACGGGAGAAAACGGAGGTGCTGCCTTTGTGTTTATTTATCTTGTCTGTGTGCTCCTTATTGGGCTGCCGCTTTTGATCAATGAATTGGCTCTTGGTCGAGCGAGCGGAAAGAATCCGGTTGGCGCGTTCAAGGCAACGATGCCTGGGACACCCTTTGTTTTCACCGGGGTTCTTTGTGTTATTCTGTGTTTTGTCGTTCTCAGTTATTACAGTGTGATTGCTGGGTGGACGATTGGCTATGCGATTTCATCGGTCATGGGTAAGCAATTGGTCTTTAGCGATTTTGTTGCAACGCCGAAATACATTCTTCCGCTTCTCGCAGTGTTTTTGGTTTTGACAGCGCTGATCGTGCAGGCAGGCGTTCAAAAAGGCATCGAACGAGCCGCAAAAATACTTATGCCTCTCTTACTGGTGTTTGTCTTAGTCATCATTGCGCGATCGCTCACCTTACCGGGTGCGATGGCGGGCGTGTCGTACTATCTCAAACCCGATTTCTCAAAGATCAATGGTGACGTTGTCTTAGCGGCGCTGGGCCAAGCGTTCTTTTCCTTGAGTGTCGGCTGGGGCTTGATGATCACCTATGGATCTTACATGCCTAAGAATCAAAACATGGTGTCTGGCGGGGTGTGGGTTGCGTTTATGGATACGATCGTTGCGATTCTCGGTGGCTTTATGGTTTTTCCGGCTGTCTTCGCTTTTGGGATGTCCCCTGATGCTGGACCATCGCTGACCTTTCAGACCCTGCCCGCAGTCTTCGAGAAGATGCCCGCCGGTGGAATCGTGGCCACGATCTTCTTCTTGTTGCTCTCTATTGCTGCGTTAACTTCGTCTATTTCAATGCTTGAAGTGCCGGTCTCATATATTTTGGATGAGAAAAAAGCCAGTCGGAGCACGGCCGCTTGGATTGTTGCGGGATTCGCCTTTCTCGTTGGAATTCCATCGGCACTTTCGGCTGGAGGCTCGAAATTCTTCACGGAAATGCAACTCTTCGGCAAAACGGGGTTCATGGACATTGTTGATTTCGGCTTTGGTACTGTGTTGGTCGTCGTGATTTCGCTGCTCTGTAGTGTCTATGTGGGCTGGGTGTGGAAGCCCCAGGCGGCGGTTAAGGAGATCTCTGGCGGAGCCCCAAGTTTTTCGGGTGAGGGTCGATTTAATTTGGCTTCGATTTGGTCCTTCTTTGTAAAATATGTTTGTCCGATTGTGATTACTTACGTTCTCTTCAAGACCTTCTTCCCTTCGGCTGGCTAGACAAGCAGTTTAATTTATAATGCGAAAACGCTGAATGCAGGAATGCATTCAGCGTTTTTCTTTGGAAATGAGGTAGTGAGTTTGAGGCTAAGCGAAGGAAGTCTTAAGATACTCAAGACTCTTCGTCGCGATGATCTCTGGGCCTTCATCAAAGTTGAAGACTTCCACCGAGACATAGCCTTTGTAGCCGACTTCTTTGAGTGCTGCTGCGATCGGTTTGAAGTCGATGTCTCCGAAACCTGGGCCCTTCAAATTTTCGTCGTTGGCATGGAAATAGGCGAATTCTCCGGCTGATTCTCGAATGATCTGAGGGATCGGTTTGCCCATGGCACACATCGCTTTGACGTCGAGAATGATCTTGAAGTTCGGGGAATCGAATTCTTTGGTGAACCGGATGGCTTCTTCGGCGGTGTTGATGAAGTCTGTCTCAGCGGGGGCGAGCGGTTCAAAACAAATCACCACATCTCGCTCTGCTGCTTTTTCGATCGATGGTTTGAAGACTTCTTTGGCCCATGCCCATGCTTGATCGTAGCTTACGCCGGGGAGCAAATTGCGTTGTTTGGGAGATCCGACGACGATGGCCTTGCCGCCGAGATCCCCACAGAAATCAACTAGATCACAGAAATACTGGGCTGTCTTGGATCGGATTTCCGGATCGGTATGGGTCATGTACATTCCCTCAGCCTGAACCAGAACCCAATGGACAGCTGATATTTCGAGTCCAATTTTTTCTGCGTAGGAGCGGATTTTCTGACGCTGTCTCTTATACACATCTGACGCTGCCGACGAGCGATCTAGTGTAGATC
>CAJXVR010000370.1 GCA_913061285.1 uncultured Verrucomicrobiota bacterium
CTACACTAGATCGCTCGTCGGCAGCGTCAGATGTGTATAAGAGACAGAAAATAAAGATTGCTGTGGCTGGTGGCTTTGATAGTTTCTTGCCTCTTTTCGCGGGATAACTCTTTGAGTGAGCGATGAGAGAATGCAAACGGTCATTAATTCCTGGGATGCTGGAATCTTGGGGCGACCACAACAATATCGAATTGATCCCGTCTTCCGCGGGACGGATTTCTCAGCCAAAAGGGACTTGGAAATTCGGGAACAAATGGAAACTTGGAAACTGTGACAGAATTAGGCGTTAAAGAATTACTCGAAGCAGGTGTTCACTTTGGACACCAGACCCGTCGGTGGAATCCCAAGATGAAGCGATTCATCTTTGATGCGCGCAATGGGATTCACATCATTGATCTGAACAAGACCGTTACGCAACTTAAGGAAGCGATCGAGTTCTTGACGAAGACCGCTCGATCAGGGGGTAAAATATTGTTTGTTGGCACAAAGAAGCAAGCTCAAGCAGCCGTCAAAGAGATGGCTGCGGATGCAGGTCAATGTTTCGTTACGGAGCGATGGTTGGGTGGAACGCTAACTAATCTAAAGACTGTCAAAAAATCTCTGAAGCGTTTGCAAGAGATTGAGAAGATGGAATCCGATGGGAAAATGGCAACCTACGGTAAAAAGGAACAGGCCATGCTTCGCCGTGAGGCAGCCCGATTGCATCGAAATCTCGATGGAATCCGTACCATGGAAAACTTTCCAGCCGCTCTCTTTATTATCGATTTGAAGCGAGAGCACAATGCAGTTGCAGAGGCGCTCCGTTTGAAGATTCCAATCGTCTCACTCGTTGACACGAATTGTGATCCCGATCAGGCCACCTATCCTATTCCTGGCAATGATGATTCAATTCGTTCGCTGCGACTGATCCTTGGACACATCACCGAGCAGGTCAAACATGCGAGATCAGAATTTGAATCGGCACAGGCACGGGCTCGAGCAGAAGAAGCGAAACGGCAAGAGGAAGAGGCTGCTGCCAAGGCTGCTGCTGCTGCTGCTGCTGAAGCCGCTTCAGCCGCTGCTGCTGCTGCTGCTGCATCTGCAGCGTTTGCTGAGGCCTCAGGAACGACTGTTCCTGCTGCACCAGCGGCCCCTGCTGCACCAGCGGCCCCTGCTGCACCAACGGCCCCCGCCGCACCTGCTGCCCCTGCTGCACCTGCTGCACCTGCTGCTGAGACCGCAGCCGCTGCGCCCGAAGCTCCAGCTAGTCCAAGCGAAGCCGTCTAGAAATTATTTTTCTCGTTGCCAGTCCGCTCTCTGAAGGGCGGACTGGTGATGTATGACCTGGCTTAGTAACGATCCGACGAATTACCAACAACTGACCTAGAGAATAATAGAAATGGCAGAAATTACTGCAGCGGCCGTAGGCAAACTACGAGCGATGACGAACGCAGGGCTCATGGATTGCAAGAAGGCCCTGACCGAGACAGGTGGCGATATTGATGCCGCCGTTGATGTGCTCCGAAAAAAGGGAGTTGCGAGCGCCGCGAAGAAAGCGGGCCGATCGGCTAATGAAGGAGTGATTGCTCACTACATCGCCCCAGATTCAAAATCTGGAATCCTTGTGGAAGTGAACTGTGAGACTGATTTTGTCGCTAAGAACGAGACCTTCCAGGAGTTTTGCAACGGTATCGCAAAGACGCTCGTGGAGACACCTGACGCTGATCTCGAAGCCCTTCGCACGGCTCAAGTCGCGAAAATTGGTGAGAATATTCAGTTTGGGCGACACACTCGGATGGATGTTTCTGGAACGGGCTTAGTTGCTGCGTATATTCACACCGGCGCCAAGGTTGGCGTTCTTGTTGAAGTCGGAGCAAATAATGCAGAGAGCACGAGTAAGGAGGCTTTCACCTCGTTAGTTAAGGACATCACCTTACAAATCGCTGCCGCGAATCCAGTGGCAGTGAGTCGCGAGGAAGTAGATCCTGCTCTTATCCAGAAGGAGAAGGAAATTGCTGAAGATCAAGCGAAAGGGAAACCTGCTCAGGCGGTCGAAAAGATCATCGCAGGGAAGCTTGAGAAGTATTTTCAGAACACATGCTTAGTCGATCAGGGATTCATTCGCCAGAATGGTGAAGTCACGGTGAGTGAGCATATCGCAAGTGTCGGTAAAGAATTGGGTGATGAGTTCGTCGTCCGCCGCTTCCTTCGCTTCCAAGTGGGCGAAGGTGGGGAAGAATAGACGCTTCTGATCCAGTTGAGACTATCGAAAAGGCAGCCCATATGGGCTGCCTTTTTCTTGTATCGCTCCTACTTAGGGAGGTTTCTTTGTGGTGGAATGGATCTTTAGTCGCTCCTCAAGTCTGATAATTGAACTGAATTAGGGCATGCTTCAGGGATGGGAATGCTAGTTGTTCCATCGTTTTTTCGGAGGGCGGTAAAAACTCAATGGCGGTGACTTCTGTTTCTTGTGGGGAAATCGAATCGAAGGTGCGAACGCTAGCGGAGAAGAACAGATCTGTGACTGGGTAGGTGATGCCCCGATAGTTGTAATTGTTGGGAGCGGAGCAAATGAAGTTAGCCGAAACGATTTCTAAATTTACCTCTTCTCTTGTCTCTCGACTTAGGGCGTCTTCAACGCTCTCTCCAGAATTAATGAATCCTCCGGGTAGGCTTAGTTTACCCTTGGCTGGGTCTTTTTTTCTTCGGATAAAGAGGATTCTGCCCTGTGTGTCTTGGATGATTGCCGCCACAGCGCCTGCTGGGTTGAAGTAGAGACAGAAACTGCACGCCGGGCAAACGAAGCGTTCGTCGCTGCTGCGAGGGCATCCACTACTGCCCTCACCACACTGTGGGCAGTAGTGGAACGACTCGTTGACAGGGGTGTGTGACAAAGTAGCGGGGCCTCAGGATTTGTGACGCGCTATTTCTTGAGAAGTGTTTTCATCGCATCGAGAAACCGATCGACATGTTCGCTTTGTGAGGATTCACCCATCAAACCAACTCGCCAAACTTTACCTTTGAGCGGCCCTAAGCCTGCTCCAACTTCAATGCTGTAGTCATTCAGTAAGGCTTCCCGGATTTCAGATTCACTCACGCCATCAGGGACTGTGACTGCGTTCAATTGCCAGAGTTGGTGTCCTTCCTGGGAAGCGATCCCAAGGCCTAATTCGCTGAGGCCTGCTTTCAATCGTTGATGATTCGCTTCGTGGCGCTTCCATCGAGCTTCAAGGCCCTCGTTCAGGATCAATCGTAAGGATTCATGGAGGGCGTAGTTCATCGAGATTGGGGCGGTGTGGTGGTAGACACGGGTTTCTCCCCAGTAAGCGGCTAAGAAATTGACATCGAGGTACCAGCTTTGGACCTTGGTTTTTCGAGATGTGGCAATTTCGAGGGCGGCTGGGCTGAGGGATACCGGGGCAAGACCTGGAGGGCAACTGAGACACTTTTGAGTGCCACTGTAGATGGCGTCAATCTGCCATTCATCCACTTTCACTGGGCAGCCTCCCAGGGATGTCACGGTGTCTACGAGAAAGAGTGCTCCGGCTTCATGCACGGCGCGTGAAATCTCTTCGAGGGGCGTCAATGCGCCGGTTGACGTTTCTGCATGAACGATCGCAACAAGCTTGGGTTTGATATCCTTAAGGGCGGTCTTGATCTGTTCTGGGTGAATGATTTCTCCCCAAGGTGATTCGACGCGATGAACGACGGCCCCGCATCGTTCCGCCACATCGCACATTCGAGTGCCGAAAACACCATTGACGCCAATGAGCACTTCATCTCCCGGTTCAATCAGGTTGACGAAACAAAATTCCATCCCTGCACTTCCGGTTCCGCTCACGGGAAAGGTCATCTCATTCTTGGTTTGGAAAACCTCGCGGAGCATTGCTTTGATCTCCTCCATCATGCCAACGAAAACGGGATCGAGATGTCCTAGGAGTGGTTTCCCCAATGCTTCAAGAACGGTTGGGGCGGCATTGCTAGGGCCAGGTCCAAGGAGGAGCCGTTGAGGAGGGGTGAATGGAGTGTTCAATTGCATGGGAGGACCGTACGAGATTTTGTGATAGGGTGCAATGCTGTAGGGCTGCGAGAGGTCTTTTCCGAGGCCTCCTCGAGCGTTTTACTTTTAGGACGAGAGCTATGCCCCCTTGAACGCTTTCCATCCGAGTTTCTTGATACGGTCTAGGAGGACGGCCCCAAGAATCACGAGCCCAAGTACGACTTTTTGAGTATAGCTTTCGACCCCCGTCAAGTTCATGCCATTCTGAATAACGGCAATAATGAAGGCGCCAATCAAGGTGCCTAGGATCTTGCCCTCGCCACCGGCAAGGCTTGTTCCTCCGACGACGACGGCAGCGATCACATAGAGCTCATACATGAGCCCATAGGTTGGAGACCCGCTTTTGAGCTGGGATGCGGTGATGACGCCACCAAGTCCTGCGAGGCACCCGCAGGTCGTGTAAACGAGGATCAGGACCTTTTTGATTGGGACTCCTGAGAGCTTTGCTGCCGTCGCGTTCCCTCCTGTGGCATAGATATATCGTCCGATCCTCATTTTAGTCATCGCAATGTGTGCGATCGCGTAGAGAAGGATCATTAGAAAGACGGCATTGGGGAGGCCTAAGAAATCCTTGCCACGCCCCAGCCAGATGAAGGATTCGGGAAGTTGGTAGATAGACTGCCCATCCGCGATGATGAATGCGAGGCCGCTTCCAACGAGCATCATGCCTAGGGTGACAATGAACGGGGGGATGGAAAAGTGTGTGATCATGAGTCCAGAGAAAGCTCCAAGGAGTCCGCATGAGAGGATGGCGGCCAGGCAGCAGAGTGTCATCGAAACGCCACTTGCATGAACGCCGCCACCTACTTCTCTCATGAGCCACGCGCAGATAACGGCGGACAAGGCGATGAAACTTCCGACTGAGAGATCGATCCCAGCAGTGATGATAACCATCGTCATTCCGATTGCAATAATGGCAATAACCACGATCTGATTAGCCACGTTAAGGAGATTTTCTTGCTTGAGAAAATTGGGCCAGTAGTAGCTTTTCGGTTGATGCAATTTTGTTGTCTCGGTCACTGAGAATCGCTCCGAAATGTCGTTGAACACTGCCCAATTCAAAGTGACTTGATTCCCTGCGATGGCATGGATTGTGGTATCGTTGGCTTCCGCCTGGACCAAAGCTCTTCTGGCATCGCCGGGTTCACCGTTGATGTGTGCGACGACGGCATAACCCTTGTTTTTTAGGGATTGATCAAGCGTGTCGCTAAAGAGCTGATCGTCGGAGTTTGCCCTTGCCACAATCATAATGTTGGCTCCCTTAGGGTGCTCAGTTTCAATGATTTGAGCGACGCTTTCGGCGGCTGTCTCTCCTCTGGGGTGTTGTTCCTCCCATGTAACCCAACTGTAGTAGGCTCCGAGAACAAGAAGAACCACGATCATCCCGTAGTCTGCAAAGTAATGTTTGAGGAGAGCTTTCATTTTGTTTCCTTGATGCTACTTCATCCTCTGTGGAAATTGGAGTAGTAGACCTTTTGTAGGGTGAGGCCATGAGGAGGCGCACTCATTCCGGCGAATTCGCGATCCTTTTTCTGGAGAAGCTTAGGAATGTCTTCGGGGGCCTTTTTTCCGTGGCCAACGAGACAGAGGGTGCCGACAATGGATCGACACATCTTGTAGAGGAAACCATCTCCTTCGATCACGATGGTGATTAGGGGGCCTGATGCCTGCACATCACAGCGAAACAGAGTGCGGGTTGTGTTTTCAATGGTGTAGTCTCGATTGGCGGCAAGGGATCGGAAATCCTGTCGGCCAAGAAAATGTTGGGCAGCCATTTTCATTCGCTTCACGTTCAGTTTGACCGGGACATGCCAGGTTAACCCTCGGAGCATGGGATTGGTAGAGTGATGGTTCCAGATCTTGTATTGGTATTGCTTGCCTTGACTGTCGAAGCGGGCGTGAAACGAGGAGGGAACTTGCTTGGCGTCAACGACTCTGATGTCCTCTGGGAGGAAGGCGTTGAGGGCTAATGGGACTTTCCGTGTCTTCATGCGATACTCGCTCTTGGGAAACTCGGCGTGTGCTACCATGCCCATCGCATGCACGCCTGTGTCTGTTCTGCTAGAGCCCTGAATACGTTCGACGGACGGGAAGAGACGTCGCAAGGCTTCCTCGACTCGTTGTTGAACTGTCATTCCCGAGGGCTGAATTTGCCATCCCTTATAGTTGGTGCCATCGTAAGCGATGGTTAGCTTCAACTTAACCTTAACGCTCTCATCGGCTGGGGGCTGCTCGCTCACGGCGGTTCTTCGGTGAGTCTTTCTTGTGTTACATTTGGGTGCTGTCGAGGTAGCTTTGGAGAATGATCGCCGCCGCCATTTTATCGACTGTGCCTTTTCGTTTCTTGCGAGAGACGTTGGCTTGAAGGAGGACGCGATTCGCTTGAGATGAGGAGAGGCGCTCGTCCCATGTTCTTACCGGAATCGCGATTTCTTCGCCCAGTGCGGCGATGAAATCCTTAACCTTTTCTGCGGCAGGGCCATAGCTTCCGTTCATATTGCGTGGCATCCCAATGACGATGAGTTCATAGGGGGTTGCTTCGAGGATTGCTTTGAGACGATCCCAGATTTCCGGAACGGGATGGCTTGGGATGAACTCGATGGGTTGCGCAATCATGCCAAGCTCATCGCTTAGGGCGACACCAATTCGTTCTGTTCCGTGATCTAGTCCAAGTACTCGCATAGGGTTATGGGGGGGCTCTAGAGTGCCGACATGACGTCGTAAGCGGCATCGATGGTTTTCTGGATATCGTGCTCCGTGTGTGCTGTGGATAGGAAGCCTGCTTCGAATTGCGATGGAGCTAGGTAGATTCCCTTTGCGAGCATCCCGTGGAAAAACTTGGCAAATTTTTCGCGATCACTTTGCATGGCATCGTCAAGGTTAGACACTTCGAGGGACGTAAAGTAAGTGCAGAACATCGAACCAATGCGATGGAATTGTACGCGCTGCCCGGCCTTGGTAGCAGCGGATCGTAGCCCGTCCTCGAGGAATTGGCCACGTTCCTCGAGAAGATCATAGAGTGAGTTTTCGCGCAACTCTCGGAGGGCCGTGATTCCAGCGGCCATGGCGATTGGATTGCCACTAAGAGTACCTGCCTGATACACCGCGCCGACGGGGGCGAGGCAATCCATGACGTCAGCCCTCCCGCCAAATGCTCCGACCGGGAGCCCGCCGCCGATGATCTTTCCAAAGCAGGAAAGGTCAGGCTGAATTCCAAAACGTTCTTGGGCTCCGCCGAAACCTAGTCTGAAGCCCGTCATCACTTCGTCAAAAATGAGGAGAGATTCGTGTTTCTCCGTGATGGTACGCAGAAACTCTAGGAATCCCTTCTCGGGCAGATAAAGGCCTGCATTGGCTGGAACCGGTTCGAGAATAATTCCGGCGATTTGGCCTGGATTGGCTTCGAAGGCCGCTTCGACAGCCTCAGGGCGATTGAACGGAACGACGATGGTATGCTCCTGTCTCTTATACACATCTGACGCTGCCGACGAGCGATCTAGTGTAGAT
>CAJXVR010000371.1 GCA_913061285.1 uncultured Verrucomicrobiota bacterium
CAGCCTCTATTTTTATCGTTTTATCCCCTCGGGCCGATTCTGAACCTAGCGGAGAAAAAATTCTCACTTTCTTCGAAACCCAAACCGGCTCTTTCTGTAGAGAGAGGCGTTGATGAAATTTCGATTACTACTTTCTAGCCTTTGTTTGGCCATCGGGTTGAAACAAGAACATGCTGAAGCCCAAGGCTTTCCGAACACACCGCAAACACCGGGAGCCCTCCTCAGTGGTGGGCTGCTGGAGCCCAATCAAGGGCGCACTGCCATCATTGCCTACCACAACGGCTGGCTCTACACCGTACCTGAACATCCCTCGAGTCAAGCGGGCTCTGATTATCAGGCCCGCCGCTGGAACATTGCGGACCCAGGGAACGTCCAGGTGATGGAAACCTTGGGGATTAGTGGGGGCTCGACCAGTGCTCATGGGTTTCAGAAAATCGGCGACTATTTACTACTTGGTGGTAATGGATTCGATTTTATCCATCACGAGACAGGAGAACGCCATCTTGGACTGAGCTACGTCTTCCAGGCCACGGCGCCAAATGTCAACCTTCGAACGGTCTACCCTCAACAACATCCCATTTATAGTCGAGGAGATCTCTATCGCCCGTACTACACTTCGATGTTTTGGAGTTACGGGAACAATGATGAAACCGCCGTCCTTGGATTCGGTACAGAACAACTCGCTGAGTGGGATCACGTCGGTTTGACCGGAGTGATTGGCCACCCCTTTATCATTGGAAATCTACTTATCTTCGCCTCAGATCAGAGTCGGACGGGCGTTTCCACTTATGATATTAGCGATCCCAGCAATCCGATCTTACTCGACGTCTTAACCACCGGTGGTCCAGGTGGCTATTGGCCTGAGCTTTGGGGCGCTGACGGACGGCTTCTGATCGTTTTCCCATACCGAACGGGTGGCAACGGAATCCGTGTTGTTGACGTCACCGATCCCAGCAATATGGAGTTCCTAACGGATGTTCCGCTTCCGGGAGCCTCTTGCATGTATGCTCAATTCCAGGACAACTACCTCTTCACTGGCAGTCATAAAGTCGATATGCGGACCTTCAGTTCGGTGCTTTCACTCGATCTTGAACCCACGGAACTTGATACCAGTCAATTTGCGCTTCCACTTGGCAACCTACTTTTCACAGGTGGCGCCGGACCAGGCCAGGGACTGGCCATTTGGGCCCATCAAGCCGAACCAGATACCACCGGACCTACTGTTGGCTTCCACATTCCGCGGGATGGACAAGTAAACTATCCCACGAGCGCCCCAATTTCTCTTCTGATTCATGAATCACTCGAGAGTCCGAGCATGATCAATGGTGAAACGTTTATTGTGAGACCCATGGGAGGCAACCCGATCCCCGGTCTAATCCGCTGGACCTTTAATGACAGTCTCACTTTCACCCCGGACAGTCCGCTCGAGACTAACACCACCTACGAGGTTGTCATTCCCGGAGGAGGCATCACCGACGCTGCTGGCAATGGCATTGAGGCTTACTCATTCAGTTTCTCTACAGGTGGTAATGTTGCGGGAAATCAAGCCCCGAACATCTCTGATGTCTCCGTTTCGAGCTATCCCACACAACCAGGGCAAGCAATCGAATTTCAAACGGACGCTACCGATCCAGAAGGAGGCCTTCTTGAGTTTCGATACGATTTTGGAGATGGCTCTGACAAAACGGATTGGAGTACCAATCCAGTCGCTACCCACAGCTATGCCTCGTCGGGACACTACAAGGCTCTTGCCCAAGTGCGAGACGATGCCGGCTCTCATCGTACCGAAACACATACCGTTACCGTAACAACGGCAGTCGCGAGCGATCTTCCTGGGCGGAGCACGCCTATTGTCATTGACCAATCACATCGCATCCTGTGGACCGTGAATCCAGACAATAATACGGTGACGGCTTTCAACGCCGATACCCGAGCTCAACTCTTTGAAAGCCCGGTGGGTGAGGACCCTCGAAGTCTCGAGACAGATGCCACGGGCAATGCGTGGGTCACCTTGCACGACGCTGACGAGATCGTCCTTATCAATCCCCAAGGGCAATCGATCGAAACGATCGATCTCGAATACGGAGCCGCCCCCTTCGGCATTGTCATGAGCTCTGATCGACAGACCGCGTTTGTCAGTCTTCAGGGAAGCGGAGAGCTTGTCCGGTTCGATACCACATCTCGTATGGAAACGGGGCGTCTTCCACTCGGCCCGACTCCGAGGGCCCTTGCCATCACTCCCAGTAACGACCGAATCTTCGTTACTCGACTCATATCACCGCTCCATCGGGGTGAAATCTGGGAAGTCAATCCCACAACTATGACCTTGGTCCGCCAGCTAGAAATCGAAAAATTCGGCGGCAATCTTCATCGGGACGGAACCGCTGATGGCATGGGCGTGGCAAACTATTTGACGGGCCTGGCCGTATCACCGGACGGGGAAGAACTCTTTGTCACCTCGAACAAGATGAATACGGACAAGGGGACCCTTTCAGGGCCAGACCTCGATCCTGACAACACCGTACGAAACATCGTTTCAAGATTTAACGTCATCACCGGCCAATTCCTCGGTGCGGTCGACATTGACAATAGTGATTCAGCCAGCGCCGTCTCATTCTCGCCTCTAGGTGACTATCTCTTCGTCACGCTGCAAGGAAACAACGACTTGGTTGTTCTCGATCGATTGGCAATGAATCAATCCGTTGGACTAGGAAGTTTCGTGACTCGGCGCAGAGTAGGCAGCGCGCCGCAAGGAATCTACGTCGATCCGATGACCCAACAAGTGCTTGTCAAAAATTTCTTAGACCGAAGCATTACCTTCCTTGACGCCAGCGAACTATTCCAATCTGGGCAGGCATCCATGGTGAGTGAAACCATCACGAGCACTAGCAGCGAGGCACTGAGTCCAGACGTCCTATTGGGCAAGACACTATTCTACCACGCGGGGCCTCGAATGAGCGGCGAAGGCTACATTTCTTGCGCGACCTGTCATCTTGATGGCGGCCACGACGGGCGAGTCTGGGATTTCACGGGACGGGGTGAAGGCCTCCGGAATTCCATCACCCTCCGTGGACGTTCAGGCCTGGGCCATGGTGCGGTTCATTGGTCAGCAAATTTTGATGAGATCCAAGACTTTGAGCATGATATTCGCAGCTTTTTCGGCGGCAGTGGCTTTCTAAGCGACGCACAATTTGATTCGGCAAATACCCCACAGGGGACGCCGAAAGCCGGTCTCAGCTCGGATCTAGATGCCTTGGCCGCCTACGTCAGCAGCTTAGACCACACGAGCATCCCGCGAAGCCCATATCGAACTCACAGTGGTAATCACAGTAGTGAGGCGGCAGCCGGTCACATTATCTTCAATACTCTCGACTGTCGTAGCTGCCACGCCGGTTCCGAACTCATCGATCAGACCCTTCACAATGTCGGGACATTGCGTAACACCTCTGGATCAAGACTTGGACAAGTTCTCGCGGGAATTGAAACGCCAACCCTCCGAGGTTTGTGGGCCAGTGCCCCGTATCTCCATGATGGATCCGCTGGAAGCCTTGAAGAGGTCTTTGCGGTCAGCGGAGGTCAGATCTATCCAGCTGAGTCAGGGACGACCGCTCAATCCGCCGCCATCACAGCGGGACCGACCGTCCGGATCAACTCCGACGACACGGCCCGGGGTCAAGCGTTTGTCAGCCTCGAAGGGTTTGGTTCCTTGACCCATACCGCTATCGATGGTGGCTCAGGTGGCGTGGGAGCCATCGAAATTCGCTACACCCACGGTGACAGTCAGTATCCACTCAATATCAATGTGAACGGACAAGACCATCAACTCCAACTTCCTCCGGTTGAAAACGGAATTCCGTGGCGTTTCGTCAACTGGAGAGGGGTTCGATTGGAAGGCATCGAGCTCAACCCGGGAATCAACAACACGATCATCCTCAGCGGTACAAACCCTTTCTTCGACGTCTACATCGATGAGATTCTCGTCAGCACCCCGCAGGACTTGGCGCAAGCGAGTCCACACCGTCAGGTGCTCAACATCGCGCCTCAAGATCGTGCGAACCTGATTGCCTTCCTAAACGAGCTCGATGGCTCTCCTATCATCGATCCTAACATCCCATCACCAGCGTTTAGCCTCGTTCTAAATTCAAGTGCTCACCCCGTACGTCTCGACCCACTTACGGTTCAAATCCAGGCGACGCGTGGAGTAACCGGGCTCGAAGTAAGCGATCTCATCGTCAATGGTTCGGCCAACCCCCAGTCAATCGAACTCTCTGAAATCGAACCTGGAACGCTTTACCAAGCGGCCATTTTCGGCATGCAAAACGCTGGCAACGTAACGCTTCAGGTCAGCGAGAACGCCGCCGTCGATCTGAGTGGGCAAGGCACCCTCGCCAGCGAGATATTGAGCCTAGAGTGGGAACCATTCATTGATGATCTCGCCCCACTCGGCGACGAGTTTGAAGACAACAGCACTCTGAGCCAATGGCTGCGATTGAATGATACCGAAGGATGGCATGCCGACAAACTTGAGCTCCTGGACATCAATGAAAGTGCTCCTGGAAGCATGCGAATCATACCCTACACCACCACCTGGTTCATGGACCTCACCGGACCGCTCGTCTACAAGGAGATTAGTGGAGACTTCGCCGTCACCATGCGAATGAACGTACAGCGCCGCGACGGACAACTGGGACGCCCTCAACGAGAGTTTTCTCTTGGAGGAATCATGATTCGCACACCGCGATCTATCGCGTCGGCAGCACCTCTCCCCGCTGCGCCGGCCACAACTCAACTTAGTTGGCCTCCCAACGGTTATTCGACGGATTGGGAGCCAGATACCGAAAACTACATTTTCCTCAGTGTCGGCACTTCCGATAACAATGGCCCCAACAATATCTGGAACTACGAGGTTAAGACGACCGTCGATGGCCAATCCAATCTTTACTATGGCCGCGAAGGCGTTCCCGCTGACACCGGAATCGTGACGCTCCAGGCAGTTCGGCGTGGCAGCACATTCATTCTTCTGCGACAACACGACACCGGGGAATGGATCGTGGAGAACCGATATGATCGACCTGATATGCCAGGCACACTCCAGGTAGGGATCACCACCTATACGGACTGGGGCAATATCATGAGTAACGGAATGTATACCAATTCCGACGACCACTCGCGTCAGTATCATCACAACAGGAATGTGATGACTGCCGCAAACGGGTTCGCTGTCGATCCTGATCTTGTTGTTGATGTGGACTACGTCCATTTCGCCCGGCTACGAGAAACGGTCAGTCAGCAGTCGCTTATCGCGTTACCCGTGTCTGCCGGCGGACCGCTTCAGTGGCTCTCCGATACTCCGCTAGCTGAGGCTCTCGGATCGGCTCTCGACGAGCCAACCCCATCACCCAGTTTCGGATTCAACGTCGTCTGGCCGGCTGCGGTTGCCGATGGCGCTCCGATCGAGTTCGAACTCATCTTTCCCCAGCCGGTGACTGGGTTTGACGCCAACGATGTTCAGTTCGGTGGGACCTCCCTGCCCCAGAACGTTGAGATCATCGAACTCCTTCAGGGAACGCGTTATCTCATATCGCTCACGGGCATGCAAGAAGCCGGATCTGTATCGGTCGGCTTTCTGGAAGGGATGGCAATCGGGGCGGATGGACGTCCGACGAGTGCCAGCCAAGAGTTCTTGGTTGAATGGAGCCCTCTCCTCCAAGATGATCTGGCAATCCTCAGTGATGAATTTACTGATGGCGCAACCACCGCAAATTGGCAGCGCTTGAATGATACCGAGGGTTGGAATGCTGACAAACTGGAGGCTTTCGATATTGATTCCACAAACCCGGGCAACATGCATCTGATGCCGTTCTCGTCCACCTGGTACATGGACCTCGTTGGACCACTGACGTTCAAGGAAGTGACGGGGGACTTTATCGCCACCGTGCATCTCGACATCAAACGGAGGGACAATCAACCTGGACGTCCTCATGCCTATTTTTCTCTGGGAGGCATTATGATGAGGGCGGCACGGCCAATCACAGCTGCTGCGCCGCAACCGAATGCACCGATGTACGAGCGTTTGCCATGGCCTCCAAGCGAATACTCAAGCGACTGGACCCCAGATGGAGAAGACTACCTTTTCTTCAGCGCCGGTCATTCAATCGGTTATCCAGCCGATCAATGGAATATCCAGGTCAAGAATACCGACAATGGTCAAACCACACTTTACCATACCGCCCAAGGGATACCGGCGGGAACAGGTATCATGACCTTGCAGGTCGTCAGGATGGGGGCAAGTTTCCTTCTCCTTCGGCAACATGGTGAAGGAGAATGGATCGTTGAGAATCGCTACGAACGGCCCGATTTACCGGAGACGATTCAGCTTGGAATCTCAGCTTACACGGACTGGGCAAGCGTGGCTGGGAACGGCATGTTCACCCACCCGGGGGATCACGTCTCACAGTATCACCAAAACCGAAACGTGATCGATCCATCCAATGGATTCGGAGCGAATCCAGATCTCGTCCTGGACGTGGATTACTTTCGTTTGGCTCGACCTGTGGGAATTGATCCGCAAGCCCTTAGCGGAATCCCACTTTCAGCGAACTCGCCCGAAGTGTCCTGGCTGTCAGATACTGAACTCGGGGGGCTTCTTGGCGATAACGCACCTAATATGGCGAGTGGCAATGGTCTGCAGACACAAAGCCAGACACCCCACCGCTGGCCCCGAAAACCTGTCCCTCTCAACATCGAGCATGATCCAATCCGGAGAGTCGTCCAGGTGTCTCTTCCTGTGACCGAGACTCTCGTGCCAGACCAGAGCCTTCTGTATTCAAGGAATCTGGCAGACTGGCAGCCGATTGCCAGCATCGCATCAAAGAGATCTGTTACTGAGAAAGGTACGAATCAAACAACGATCGTCTATGAAATACCCATTGACGAATTCCGCACCGGGTTCATAAAACTCAACTCAATTAGCTCACCCAGACAATGAGCATTCCCCCCTGGCAGAAAGCAACTCTGTCAGGGGGCCTTTCATTTATTTCGAAATGGATGAGCTTGAGCACTAGCGGGACAAAATCTTCATGAGATACGCAATCTCGTCGTCAATCTCTGATTGATCCGAAACGGTGTTCGAAACCTCAGCCCTGAGATGATTCCGGTATCGTTGTCTCAATCGAAACGCTTCAGCTTTTACTCCCCCTTCGGAGATTCCAAAGCGCCCAGCCAACTCGGCGTAGGCCGAGGCATCGGGATCTCCGGCGAGATGAGGTTCAAGCGCTTCAAAGCGCTCGCGCTTGCCGTTCTCAATAAATTCCTGATAGAGTTTCTGTCTTGCATTCTCGATCAGGGTGATGGCCCAGCGCCGCTCATACTCTTCGTCTGCGGCGGCATGAGACCTTGACTCCTCCTCCAAACGGCGTTCGCCAACGGAATAGTCCAGGGAGAGTGGATGCACTCCACCACCGCGTTTTTTTGCCCTTTCCCGTTCCCAATCCTGTCTCTTATACACATCTCCGAGCCCACGAGACCTCTCTACATCTCGT
>CAJXVR010000372.1 GCA_913061285.1 uncultured Verrucomicrobiota bacterium
CCGAGACCTACACTAGATCGCTCGTCGGCAGCGTCAGATGTGTATAAGAGACAGAGCCACTCTTAGAGCGCCTCCCAAAACTTGTCGAACTGCTTCAAGCCAATGAGGAGATCAACGCCGGAAACCCGGATGCGTTCAGCGATGAAACCAAGAAAATGATCGAAGAATATGAAACTCTCACCGCCGAACTTCAACCCCTTCAAGCCAACGCAGCAGCCCTGCCAGAAATCGAGGCAGCACGAGAGGAACTATTCAATGTCCTTCGAGAAGAAAGTGTAAAAATTGACCCTGAGTTCGAAGCGATGGAAAAGGAGTACGAGTCCCTAAATGTTCAACTCCAAGAAATGCAACAAGCATTTGTGGCCGCACAACAACAAGCGCAGGCACAAGGCCCTGCACCAATAAGCGCGCCCACACCTCCCTCCAACATCACTTCCCAAATAAGCGAGGCCGTAGGAGAACTAGGAGCGGCGGCAGCGACGAAGAGCGGCAGCGAAGAATAGACAAACGCTGCCAAAAGGCAGTTGGGAGCTCTCCCCAAAGCACAGAGGAGAGCCCCCGGATGCATGTGTTATTGGCACATCAGGAAGTGTATGGGTCCCCTTGCGCCACTTGTACTTGTAGCGCACATCTCGCCCCTTGCAAGGGAGAATTTATCAAGAACGCCGACGATTCTTCCCATCTTTTCCCAATCCTTCCCTTCGCCGATCTAGCCCTTGGCTAAACCGGCATTTTCTTGCGGATTCCTCAAATCCCCCACAGTCTCCTCGAAATCCATTTCAATAGGGGCAAACCGCTAGGCCAGCGTATCGCAGCGCAACGCAAGGCCGAACAGGCTCCTTGGAAACCATAACTATGCAAGCTCCTGCGGCGTGCCATTCAATCCGGTCTGCCATCGATAAACAATCGATGACTCCTTTCCAGATCGAGGCGATTCTCATCTGTCTAGCAATCAATATGTTAGACGGATTCGACGTTCTAGCCATCGCCTTCACGGCCTCAGCGATTTCCAGTGATTGGGCCCTTTCTCCTGGTGCCTTGGGAGTCGCCCTCAGCGCGGGGCTTTTGGGAATGACTCTCGGATCACTCTTCTTGGCACCACTCTCCGACAAATGGGGACGGCGCCCGGTCATTCTAGGCTGCCTCCTAGTCATGAGCTTAGGCATGCTCGCCACGGGTATCAGTAAGGGCGTCACCGACCTAGCAATCTACCGAATCATCACCGGGCTTGGGATTGGAGGCATGCTCGCCAGTCTCAACACCATTGTCGCCGAGTATTCGTCAGCCCGGAGACGCGATCTGGCTGTCAGCTTCCTTCAAGCCGGTTATCCAATCGGTGCAACCATAGGAGGACTCATCGCCTCCTTCGTCATTCTGCACCTTGGTTGGCGCGCCGTCTTCTTGGGTGGCGGCGTCATCTCGCTTCTCTTGATTCCAATCGTCGCTTGGCGAGTTCCCGAATCCCTGGAGTTCCTCGTCAGCCGTCAACATCCAGACTCCCTCCCCCGTATCAACACACTCCTCGCCAAACTTGACCTCCCCCAGCTTTCTGAACTCCCATCGCCATCCAGGGAGATCAAACAGGCGATAGCCAATCGGGATCAACTGTTTGGAGCGCAAATATGCAGCAAAACCTTCCATCTATGGCTCGCCTTTTTCATGGTGATGTTCAGTTTCTATTTCGTTCTCAGTTGGACGCCAAAACTCTTAGTCGACTCCGGTCTCTCGCACTCCTTGGGAATTTCAGGTGGCGTGATCATCAATCTCGGAGGGATCGCGGGCATCTTCTTACTTGGACTCGGAAGTGCTCGGTTCGGAATTCAACGACTCGTCGGCACCTATATGCTAGCAACAACTGCCTCTATGATCGTTTTTGGATTCATCGGCACTAAGGTACTTTTCCTCAGCCTCACAGCTGTGGCTATCGGTTTCTTTCTTTTTGGATCTATCGTCGGGCTCTACGTCATTACTCCCCGACTCTACGAGGTCAACGTTCGTTCAACGGGAACCGGTTGGGCGATCGGCATCGGACGACTTGGAGCCGTTGCCGGCCCCTATATCGCTGGACTCATGCGAGAGGCCTCCTGGAGTATCCCGATCGTGTTCTTGTTGTTTTCCATTCCAATGCTCGTCGCCGCCTACGCCCTAAGGCAATTGAAACTTTGAACGCTCCCCACGTCCTCTTGCATCCTCATCTTCTCAACGCCCAATCGAAGATCATTCCTTAAGACGAGTGCCATTGGAACAAGCGTCGCGACATTCTCCAAGCAAGCGTCCGCTATCGCAAATCCAGCTGTGAATCAACCATCAACCGAAGATTTTAGGTCAACGCTCCTTCGATGCCTCGGCGGAGCCTGGCCAGATGCAATCGATCTAAATGAATCCACGAAGCAAAGCGAACAAGCGGACGGATTCCGCCGAATCACGCTCTCATATGAGTTAGAGCAAGGAGATCGCTGCCCAGCCATCCTCCTCATCCCTGACAGCGCAAGTGCCTCGAAACCAGCCCCAGCCATCGCCGTATGGCACCAACACGCTGGCAAATACGACTTAGGTAAATCCGAACCGGCGGGCCTCGCTGGAGACCCAATGCACCATACAGGCGTAGCGCTCGCTAAACGAGGCTACGTCGTGCTATGTCCAGACGCCTTAGGTTTCGAAGAAAGACAGGATCCCTCGGGAACCCTCGAAGGCGGGGAATTCGAACGTTTCGAGTTTCTTCGATATACGGTTTCCGGAAAGTGCCTTGCTTGGAAAAACATTCTCGATATGCGCCGCGCTATCGACTACCTCGTCTCCCGACCTGAGGTGCAAGAGGAACACATTGGCTGTTACGGTCATTCCATGGGGTCCACCCACACTTGGTTGGTTGGACCATTTGAACCTCGCATCAAAGCACTGGTCGGAAACTGTTGCCTGCCGACGTACAAAGGAATTCATCGGACAAGAATTCTTCACTGTTTCCCTAACTTCATTCCCGGGATTTTCGAATATGGGGATACACCCGATATCGCCGGACTCATTGCCCCGCGAGCACTTCACTTGAATCTCGGCGAAGACGATTCTGGAAGTCCCATCCGAGAAGCAAGAGATGGGATCAATACCATTCAAAAGGCCTACGCCAAGGCAGGAGCAAGCGATCAGTTTTCAGCCTTCATCGAAGCGAAGACCGGACACGTGCTCTCCGCTCAAATGTGGCAAAGGGTCGAGTCGTTCTTCGAACATCATCTCAAGAAGAGCGGGTAGCATTGTGAATCACGGTGGCTTCCAAAACCTTGTCAACGCTACCGGATTAGGCACAATACCCCATGCTCGCTTTCAATCGACGTTCTGCGACCGCCTTATCCGTCTTTCTCGCTCTGGCATTCACAATCTGCAATGGCTCTGAGATCTCCGGCAAGTCCCTTCATTTCCCTGAGAACCCAGCCCTGTCTCCCGACGGCAGCCAACTCTATTTTTCTTGGAACGATGATCTTTGGTCCGTATCGAGTGAAGGCGGTACCGCCGCCCGACTCACGGGACATCCCGCGAACGACTCCCAGCCGTCAGTCTCACCTGACGGCACTCAACTCGCATTCATTAGCAATCGCTCGGGCGCTAATCAACTCTATGTCGCAGATCTGACAACACCGCTCTTCGACCCAAGACAAGTCACTCAGCACACGGCGGGTTATACACTTGAAGATTGGTTTCCCGATGGAGAACACCTGCTTGTCTCAAGCAATCAAGATGATCACTGGCGACAATCAACTCGTTTTTTCAAAGTCTCTGTCCTCCCATCCAACAACGCTCCGGAAAAAATATTCGATGCCTATGCCTCCAACGGCAAGATATCGCCCAGTGGCGAGCAGATTATTTTCAACCGAGAAGGGTATCGTTGGTGGCGAAAGGGGTACCGGGGATCTAAGTCAGCCCAGATCTGGACCTACGATCTAAGCGACAAGACCTTCACGAAACAGGTTCACCACGAAACGGAAAGTCTTTGGCCTCTCTGGAATTCGGACGGCGCTGCCTTTTTCTATGTCGGGGGAGAAAGCGGTTCACTCAATCTCTGGCGCCATCAGCTCAACGACCACAGCGATCACCAGCTAAGTACGTTCTCTGATGATTCTACCGTCTTCCCCACACTATCCCGCGACGGCTCCGTAATGGTATTCCGACAACTCTCGCAGTTCTATCGACTAGACCTACCATCAATTACTCCTGCCACTCCCATCGACATTAATGTTTCCCCCGAAGTCCACTCAAAGGACGAACAACGACGGACGCTCGACACGGCCCAAGAAGTGGCTTTCTCAAAGGATGGGCTTGAAGTCGCTTTCACGAGTGGAGGCGATGTTTGGATCATGGATACCGAGCTCCGAGAGCCGAAACAAGTCACAGCGACAAACGAAGAGGAACACAGTCTCATATTCGGTCCCGACGACGAGTCGCTCTACTTTGTCAGCAAACAAAACGGGCAATCCGATATCTGGAGGGCACTTCGTAAAAACCCGGAAAATTATTGGTGGCTCAATGACGACTTCGAACTCGAACAACTAACCCATGACCCTGAAGTGGAAGAGAACCTTCAGCTCAGCCCGGCCAGTGGCACTATCGCTTTCAACCGAAAGAACGGCGATATCTGGGTGATGCATCCCGACGGTAACAATGCCAAACGAATTCACCAGTCGGTTCATTCACCCAGTTTCGATTGGTCCCCGGACGGAAAGTGGCTCGTCATCGCCGACTCCGACTCAGATTTCAATCGAGATATCTGGATCTTGCCCATCGATGGATCGCAAGCGCCGTTCAATCTTTCTCGGCACCCAGACAATGAAAGCAATCCTAGTTGGTCCCCTGACGGTAATCTCATCGCATTCACCGGTCGCCGTTTCGATCAAGAAATTGACATCTACTTCGTGTGGCTCCAGGCGGAAGAAGATGAAAAGAGCGACAAAGACCGCAAGCTCAGCAAGGCGCTGGACGCGATGAAAAAGCATCGCAAGAACAAGGCAAGCGAGGAGAAGAGCGACAAAGACTCCAAGGAAAGCGCAGATCCAGAGAACAACGAATCGAAGACGCCGGAAGAAAAAGAATCAGAACTCGAATCTCCCGAAACAAAAATCGACTTTGAGAATATTCACGAACGTGTTCGTCGCGTGAGCATTCCCAACACAAGCGAATCGCGACTCTTTTGGTCACACGATTCCAAGAAACTCGCCTTCCAAGCGACAATCGACGGCAAACGAGGCACCTACACAATCTCGATTCCCGATGATCTCAAACCGAAACTTCTAACGAGCACGACCGGGGCTCAGTCAGTCTGGATCAAGCGGGACGAGCAAGTCCTGTGGTTGGCAAACAATAAGCCAGGCAGAGTCACAAAGGCTGGAAAAGCAGAATTCTTCGATTTCAAAGCAAGACAAACCACCTCCCGTTCAAAACGCTACGAAGCAGCCTTCGACGAGGCATGGAGATTGATGCGAGATCATTACTACGATGCTAATCTGGGTAACAACAACTGGCAGGCTGTTCGAAGAAAGTATGCCCCCTTAGCCCAACAAGCAATCAACGACGATCAACTCACTACGGTTATTCAGCTCATGCTCGGAGAACTAAACGGATCCCATCTCGGTTTCTATCCAGCCGTGACGACGAGGTGGGAACCTGAAGATGAGTGGAGGACAACGACCGCACATCTCGGCCTAAGATTTGATCCCGACTTCAAAGGCCCTGGACTAAGAGTCCGTGACCGACTCCCGAAGGGGCCAACAGATCGATCTAATACGAGGATAAAACCAGGAGAAATCGTCCTACGGATTGATCAAAGCCCCGTAGATTTCCAAATGGATCTCGCTCCTATTCTAAACGGCCCCATCGATCGAAACATCATTTTACGAGTAGCGGATAGCCAGGGAGAGGAACGTGACGTCATGGTCAAGCCAATCACCTATGCGGAAGCACGTACCCTCCTCTACGAAAAATGGATTCGAGACAATCGACGGACTGCCGCCGAACTCTCGGACAACACCCTTGGCTATCTCCACATCCGAGCCATGAACTGGCCAAGCTTTCAACAATTCGAACGCGACATCTACGCGGCCGGTGTCGGCAAAGACGGCCTGATCATCGACGTGCGAGAGAATGGCGGAGGATTTACCACAGATCACCTTCTTACCGTGCTGACTCAACCCGACCACGCTATCACCGTTCCTCGGGGAGGATCTCGCGGTTACCCTCAAGATCGGAGCGTCTACGCCACTTGGAAGAAGCCGATCATTGTTCTCTGTAACCAAAACAGCTTTAGCAATGCCGAGATTTTTAGCCACGCAATCAAACATTTGAAGCGAGGACGGCTCGTCGGCGTTCCGACTGCGGGAGGTGTGATTTCGACCGGAAGCGCCCAAGTCATGGACATGGGCCGGCTAAGAATGCCCTTCAGAGGCTGGTACTTAGCAGGAAGTGGAGAAGACATGGAACTCCACGGAGCTGTTCCTGACCATGTCATATGGCCTCACCCAGGGGAACTTCCATCGGGACTCGACACCCAATTGGAAAAGGCCATTTCTCTCTTGCTTGAAGATGTCTCTCACTGGAAGAAGCAGCCTCAAGTAGAACTGAAGAAAGCAAGCGAGCGCGTTCAAAAAAACAACTAGACCAAAGGCGCTCCGGTGGGGGCTGGCAACATGAAATCAGGCATTCGAGCATCCGGATTCACATTGATTGAGCTGCTCGTCGTCATCGCCATTATTGCAATCCTCGCCGGTCTCCTGCTCCCCGCATTGTCTAGAGCAAAGAACAAAGGGCAGCAAGCAGTCTGCGCCTCCCATCAAAAGCAGCTGGGACTGGCCTTGATCATGTACTCAGATGATAACCAGCAAGTCTATCCGCCGATTCAAGATTGGACAGGCGAGCCGAGCCGCTCGGGAGGGTGGTCCTGGCGTCCCTACCTCTACGACTACGTCTCTCGGAGTGCAGGAGTCTATGACTGTCCCTCGGAGAAAAAGGATCGGTATTCTAACGGTCCCGTCGAGATCATCGGACGCTTCGCGACCGGCGAGATATTGATTCCGAGTGGCATCGGAGCCTCCAACGTCCATTTTAATCAGGGCGGCGCCCCGTCCGCCTTTGGAGAACCGCGATACTGGGGTGGCGGGTCAGAGATTCTCAAAGAATCTAACCTTCAAGCGGGCGCACAGCTAATCACCTTTGGCGACGGACACAGCGACTATGAAGACGAATGGCCAGAATACCGTTGGTGGATCTGGAAGGATGGCAACGCCAACGAGCCCGGATTCAATCGCCTCACTCAAACAGACCCCGGGGCCGCGCGTCACGGCAATGGGGCGAACTACGCCTTCGGAGATGGGCATGTGGGCCTCCTAAAGGCCAATCGCATCCCCTGTGACCGCGAAGCCTGTTGGTGGTCCTCCCAACTAAGCCCCCATCAAGACCAATAAGCGTCTCCGCTTATCGTGCCATACTACGTCTGTCTCTTATACACATCTCCGAGCCCACGAGACCTCTCTACATCTCGT
>CAJXVR010000373.1 GCA_913061285.1 uncultured Verrucomicrobiota bacterium
GGAGGGAGGCCGATGAGGTCAAAGTAGAGCCGCCGTATCAACTCGCGTTCAGAAGCGCGAGGATTCGGTTGAATCCCTGCGGATTCGAGTCGGGAAAGAATGAATGAATCAATCTCATTCCGTGCCCAGCGTTGATCCTGCACGACTGGAGGCGGGATTGCCTCCGGTTGACGGAAGGCCCAAAACTGTTTGCCTGCCTCGATATCGATCAGCTTCTTCTGCGTCGAACTCTTGGCCGTTCTCGGATCCGGGGCCCCCTCGGCAACCCATTGTTCCAGAATCTTAATTTCTTGCTCAGAGAGTTTGCCGTCCGGCGGCATTTCGATGTCTGGATCTTCGTAGCTAATCGCCTTAATCAGTAAGCTTTTTCCTGGTTCACGCGGCACAAGTGCGGGACCCGAATCGCCTCCGGTTTCCCAACCCTCACGTGAATCGAGGAGCAAGCCTCCCTTGGATTTACCGGATGTGGTTGAATGGCAATCGTAGCAGTGTTCAATGAGGAGCGGGCGCACATTTCGCTCGAAGAAATCGTTGTCCAAGGCCTCGGCTTGAATGATGGCCATCCCTAGGATCACGAGAGAAAGGGCTCGTGGGAGAGCTGTCTCATTTCCTGTTTTCGTGATGGTTGCCATTCGTTCCTTAGTCACTGATTGGCCCAATGCTTTCTCGTTTGGGAGAAAACATCGGCGGCTTTAGGTCTTTTTGCCCTTTTTAGGGGCTTTCTTCAAGCAATTCCAGATACTAGATGTCGTCGCTTGCAGCACGGTTCGTGGCTGCGCCTTTTGCCGGTGCTTAGTCAAGGTGCCGGATCCGTCCGGAAGCATCCGAATGAATATGGACCTGTCGATTGCCTGCATCCAGACTCCGCCTTCCGGCTTCTAGAATGGCGGTCACGGGGAGAGTGTCACTTGCGGTCGCGAGCCGACCGTTCCAATCGGCTGGCGTGGACCGGCCTGCTTTGATGCTGATTGCTGCATCCACAAAGGCTTCGATGCTTCGGTAACCATAGCTTGTTTGCCCGGCAAAGGCGCCGAGGGCATCTGGTTCATACTTCATGAAGAGGGGGTTGGGTGAGCGGAAGCCTGACTCATCCGTGCTCAAAGAATAGCCTCGGTGTGCTTGATCGATTTGAATTTCTCCTTTGGCTCCCATGTAGTGGAAGCGTTGTTGAGAGTGAACATCGCTTCGAGGCGCGATCCATGAGGCAGTGTAGATAGCACAGGCCTGGGCGCCATTGTCGTGGCGCCGCCATTGGGTGCTCAAACTAATGGTGTCCTCGGTTGGGATTTCAAGGGAATGCGCCACGCCGCGTGAGGCATTCGCGGTGACGGAGACGGGACAGAACTGCCCCTTGACTGCCCATACATTGAAATCGATATGATGGGCATTGAGGTAATAGCTGATATCGCTCGATTTCCCAGCCCAGGTTCGAAAGGTGTCTAGTTGGCTCTTGGGTTGACTCATGTAGCTTGAGAAATAGCTGAAATCTCCGAGCGTTCGAATCTGATCTCGGGCATCGGCATAGATCGGGTCCCAACGTTTGTGAACTTCCATAGCGACGAGTACGTTCTGTTCGTTGGCTGCGTTTATAAGCTGGAGATGTTCCTCAAGTGTCTTACAAAGGGGTTTGGCGATGAGTACGTGGCATCCCTGGTTGATTGCTTTGAGAGCGATGTCAAAATGGGTGTCGTCCGGCGTGAAAATAATGACCACATCGTCTCTGGAGAGCTTCGTGAGTGCGGATTGGTAAGCGAATGGATCCGATGCGATATCGTCGGCAGGGTAGGTTTCGAACTGAGTGCTCAGGCCTTGGTAACGGCTATCGATGACCGTTTGTAGGTGCTTTCGAAGCCCGGGAAACTTGGTGCCATTCGTTCCGGCCATGTGAAGGTGTTGGAGTTTTCCTCGTTGGCGCAGATCTGAGAGGGTGAGGGCGACGACGCCTGCACCTTTGTCGGATTGGCTCGCTTGGCCGTGAACGTAGCCGGTGGTGTATTCACCGGTGCCCACCATGAGGGCTGAAAGAGGATTGGCGTTGGTCTTCATCAAGGCTAGGGTTACTGAGTCGATCTGATAGGAAACTCGCTTGAGTCCGTCCGGGCGCCTTCGAAAAAGCGTTGGAATCGTGCCACGATATCTGGGTAAGCCTCCGCGATGTTCGTTGTTTCTCCGAGATCGGTGTTGAGATTGTATAGTTGGATGGTTCCGTGATGTTCAGGGATGATGGCTTTCCAGTCGCGCCAACGCGCCGCTCGCTGGAATCCCCGTTCAAAGAATTCCCAGTAAAGGAATCGATCTTCGAGGGCCTGGGCTTGTCCGAGAAGGCTTGGGAGAATGCTCATTCCATCGCCGCCTTGCGGGGGAAGGGCGCCGGCAAGTTCGGCTGCAGTCGGCAGAAAGTCGGCGAATGTCCATGGTGACGCGCTTACCGTGCCGGCGGGAATCATTCCTGGCCATCGAACGATCATCGGCGTTCGTAGGCCCCCTTCGAAAAGATCTCGTTTGCGACCTCGAAGCGGCCCGCTGCTATTGAAGAGGCCGTCATATCTATTTGCCGCTCCGTTGTCGGAGCAAAAGAAGAGGACCGTGTTCTTGGTCAGCTTGAGATCGTCGAGGAGTTGAATCAATGTACCAATATCCCGGTCCATTCGAGTGATCATAGCTGCGTAGATTTTTGCCTGTTCTGGCCAATCTTCTGCTGCATAGGTTTCGTAGTCAGGGACCTGAAACTGAGAATGCGGGATGGTGAAAGGCAGATAGAGGAAGAACGGAGCGTGTTGATTCTGGCGGATGAAATGAGTGGCGAAACCGACTATGAGATCGTGGCTGTATTGAGATTGATTGCCGTCTTGATTTCCTGGTAACGCGAAGCGCTCTCGATTCAGCCAGAGGTACTCAGGGTAGTAGCTATGGGCCCTTCGTTGATTGAGGTAGCCGAACCAGGTGTCGAAGCCTTTTCGATTGGGTTCCCCACTCGTTCCCGGTTCTCCGAGGCCCCACTTGCCCATCATTCCCGTTTGGTATCCGGCCGACTTGAGAACCTCGGCAACGGTTATATCAGATTCTTTGAGCGGAATCCGCCCCGTGGCTCCTCCGAGGCCTCTGACCCCGCCAACGCCGAAGTTACCCCGGACTCTCGTGTGCCCAGTGTGCTGTCCCGTCATCAAAACACTGCGGGAAGGTGCACATACAGTAGAACCGGCGTAGCATTGGGTGAATCGGCGTCCCTCCTTGGCCAATAGGTCGATGTTGGGAGTCTTGATGAGTGTCTGCCCATAGCAGCCCGCATCACCATAGCCCATATCATCCGCCATAATGAAGATGATATTTGGCTTGGTCGTTTTGGCCAACGCATTGTCGCCGTTTGCCAGGCATAAGAACATCAACGCGCTAACATAGAGACTGAGAATCAGGGTATGGGGCAATTTCTTGGGTTTCATTGCGTTTAGAGTGATCGAAATCTAGCTAGATGAGTTGGCTTGATCGACTCTTTATATCGAATCGAGTCCAATATGTTGGAAACGCTTCTAACCTTGGTCAACGAATGGGCGGGAAGTCCTACGCTCGATTCATTTTCAGCTGTTGTTTCGAAGCATTCAGGCAGGGCTTAATGGAGCAGGGAGAGGGGGTGATGATTTGGGAACAATTCTCCATGTATTTTGAAGGACATCTTGGCAATCGAGCTTCTAGGGATTATAAGCCGTGGCTGTAATATGAGATCACAACGGAATCGATCGAAACAGGCCACTGAGAAGTCTTCCCAGTTGCGTGGCCCGTTTCGTAAATTGCTTGCGGCTAATCGGTCAGAAATCGCGATTCGAATCTTCCGGGCAGCGACAGAAATGCGATTGAGTACTGTCGCTGTTTACGCCCAAGAAGACCGATTCTGTATGCATCGCTTCAAGGCCGATGAATCCTATTTGGTGGGGCAGGGCAAAGGCCCCGTTGCTGCCTATCTTGATACCTCGGGAATTGTCGCGCTCGCCAAGGAAAAGGATGTGGATGCGATTCATCCTGGATACGGTTTTCTCAGTGAGAATCCAGACTTTGCCCGAGCTTGTGCGGACGCAGGGATTACCTTCGTCGGTCCGCGACCTGAACTCCTCGACATGATGGGAGATAAGACGGCGGCACGGAATGTGGCTCAGCGAATAGGGGTGCCGACCTTGCCGGGGACGGAAGAAGCGATTGTCGATCGTGATGAAGCGATCAAGGCGGCCCGGAAAATCGGATTTCCGCTCATCATCAAAGCCGCTTTTGGTGGCGGTGGACGAGGAATGCGCGTGGTCCGTAAGGCCTCGGAATTACAAGGCTTGCTTGATGAGGCTCAAGCCGAAGCCGGTCGAGCGTTTGGCAACTCGGCGGTCTTTCTCGAGAAATTTGTTCAGCGAGTGAAGCATATCGAGGTTCAGATTCTGGGAGATCAGCATGGGAATGTCCTCCATCTTCATGAACGGGATTGCTCCGTGCAGCGTCGGCATCAGAAGGTTATTGAGGTGGCTCCCAGTTTCGGTCTGCCAGAGTCAGTGATTGGCGAGTTGTGCGATGGGGCCGTTCGTCTTGCCAAGGAGATTCGCTACGATAATGCTGGGACGGTCGAGTTTCTCTACGATCTCGATACCCATAAGTGGTATTTCATCGAGATGAATCCGCGAGTGCAAGTGGAACACACCGTCACTGAGGTGGTGACGGGAATTGATATCGTTCGGAGTCAAATTCTCATTGCTCAAGGGCATGCCTTGGATTCGCCAGAGCTGGATCTGCCGAAACAAGAGGATATTCCCAAGAATGGTTTTGCGATTCAGAGCCGTGTGACCACCGAAGATCCCGAAAATGGATTCATGCCGGACTACGGTAAAATCTTGGCCTATCGCTCTCCCGGTGGATTGGGAATTCGATTGGATGGAGGAATGGGATACAGTGGATCGGTGATTACCCCCTTTTACGACTCGATGCTCGTGAAAGCGATTGCGAGCGGTCGCAACTACGAGATTGCGATGGACCGAATGCAACGAGCCCTTTCTGAGTTCCGCGTTCGTGGAGTGAAAACAAATATTCCCTTTATTGAGAATGTCATTGGACATCCCGAATTCCGAACAGGGCAGGCGACGACTTCGCTCATCGATACCACGCCTGAGTTGTTTACCTTCAAACCGCGCCGTGACAGAGCCTCCAAACTCTTAAGCTTTATCGGTAATGTGATTGTTAATGGCAATCCGCACGCGAAGGGCTTCAAGCCGGAACGTGCCTTTGATAATCCGCCTGTTCCCCGCATTGACTACAGCAATCCAACCCCGAAAGGGACGCGTGATTTATTACTGGAATTAGGTCCCAAGAAGTTTGCTGACTGGATAAAGAAGCAGAAACGGCTGTTGGTGACGGACACAACGTTTCGGGACGCTCATCAGTCCTTGATGGCGACTCGTATGCGGAGCTTTGACATGCTGGCTTGCGCGGAAGCAATGGCACAGCGGGTTGGGGATCACGAGTCTGGGCTGTTCTCGTTGGAGATGTGGGGCGGGGCAACCTTTGACACCTCAATGCGATTTCTTTCTGAAGACCCTTGGGAGCGATTGCGACAACTTCGTGAAAAGATCCCGAATATCTGCTTTCAGATGCTTTTCCGTGGTAACAATGCGGTTGGTTATTCCAATTATCCTGACAATGTCGTTTCGGGCTTCGTGAAACATGCGGCTGATTCGGGAATGGATATTTTCCGGATATTCGATTCGCTAAATTATTTGCCTAATCTTCGTGTGGCTATGGAGGCGGTTCAGGATACCCATGCGATTTGTGAGGCTGCTATTTGCTATACCGGCAATATTCTCGATAGCAGACGCGATAAATATTCTCTGAAATACTATGTCGAACGGGCGAAGGAACTCGAACGAATGGGTGCTCACGTATTGGCGATCAAGGATATGGCAGGGCTCTGCCGCCCACTAGCGGTTCGGAAGCTTGTGAAGGCCTTACGGGATGAAATTGATATTCCGGTCCACTTCCATACTCATGATACGGCAGGAGTGCAATCGAGTGCGATTCTTGAAGCCTCTGCTGCGGGGGTTGATGTGGTTGATTTGGCAATTGCCTCGATGTCCGGTAGCACGTCTCAGCCGAATCTCAATTCGGTGGCCGCGGCACTGGCGGGAGCCCGGCGAGATACGAAGCTAGACGTTGATACCCTCAATGAATTTTCGGATTACTGGGAAGGTGTTCGCGAGATTTATACGCCGTTCGATACAGCCCCGAAGACCGGGAGTGCGGAGGTCTATCTCCACGAGATGCCGGGAGGCCAGATTACGAACTTGAAGGAACAGGCTTCAAGTATGGGGGTGTCCCATCGTTGGCCAGAGATCGCTCGGACCTATGCTGAAGTCAATGAGCTCTTCGGGGATATCGTCAAGGTAACGCCTTCGAGTAAGGTGGTTGGTGACATGGCGCTTTATCTCTTTAGCCACGGCATTAAACCCGCGGACGTGACGAACCTTGAGCCGGGGAGTCACGATTTTCCTGAATCAGTGATCGATATGTTCCGAGGGAGTCTTGGTTGGCCCGAAGGGGGATGGCCGGAGCGTTTGTGGAAGATGATTCTGGGAGACGCTGAGTTTAAAGATGCACGAAAACGCTATCGTCGTGAACTCAAACGTGGTGGGCCAGCCCGTGTGGCTCAATTGGATCTCAAAGCTGTTCGGAGTGAACTGTCTGGGAAACTGAAACGGACGGCAACTGATGATGATCTCTATTCTCACCTGATGTATCCTCACGTCTTCTCTGGCTTTGAAAGCCATCGGAAGGAATTCAGTGACGTGAGCGTTTTGCCAAGTTCGGCATTTTTCTATGGTCTCAAGCCTGGGGAAGAAATTACGGCAAGTATTGAGAATGGCAAAGCGCTCATCATTCGCCTCGTAAGTTTGGGGGAACCTGATAAGAAGGGGAGTCGAGCCGTCACCTTTGAACTCAACGGGATGACACGCGAAACACACATTCTTGACAAGAGTGTTGCTCCGAAAACTCAGTCTAGGACCAAAGTTGATATCAAAGATCCGCTTCAGGTCGGGGCCCCGATTCCTGGTCTGATCGCGAGTGTCTTCGTGAATGTTGGCAAGAAGGTGTCTCGAGGGGATAAATTGCTCATGATGGAAGCCATGAAGATGCAATCGACGGTGACTGCGCCTTGTGACGGTGTTGTCGAGGAGCTCGCCGTTGATTTTGGGGAGACAGTCGAAATCAAAGATCTTCTCGTTCGGCTTCGGAAGAGTTAACTCGTTCCTCCTTCAAATAAATGAGAAGGAATGAGTCGCGTGGTTTCAATGGTTGGGTGTTGGCATTGGTCGTCCTAACACGATTCGAAAGCCTATCTGATCGCTACGGAACTCTGGGGCGGCAAAGCTTCGCGCTGTGCCGGTGCACAGAGCCTCTTCGCTAAGGTAGTCTCCGCCACGAAGCGATCTGCGTCGTTCGCTTGAATCGGTGAGTGTTCCGACGGGATCGATTTGCTCAGTGCCGGGG